>JAIVWA010000291.1:0-6212 GCA_049190255.1 Gammaproteobacteria bacterium
ATTGAGCGTTTTTCGCTCAATTAGGGTACAAGGTGACGCGTGGGTGTTGATAACTTAAAAAATATAGAATCCGGCCGGGTCGTTGTTACCGATGCCGCTGTGGTTACGGCGCTGGGAAAGAACCTGGATGCACTGTGGCAGGGACTTATGGCGGGTGAAAGCGCTATCCGGCCGATCACCCGTTTCCCTGTGGATCAGGACCACTACAAGGCTAAAATTGCGGCCCATATCGATGATTTAAAAGCCGTCAACGACCGTTCCATGCTGCAGCATTTGCTGGACCGCCTATTCCTTGAGATGGGATCGGTGCCGTCCGATTCCGCCCTGATTACCGCGACCATCAAGGCGGGCGCCGATAACCTGGAGTCATTTTGTCACGGCCAGCAGGCCAATTTTCAGGATGTATTGCTGTCTTCCATAGCGGATATAGTTGGCGCCAAACTCGGCCTGAGCTGCAACGGTATTTGTGTCAGCGCTTCCTGTGCCTCGTCTACCATTGCCGTCGCCCATGGTGCGGCGCTGATTGAATCAGGCAGAAGCGAGGCTGTGCTGGTCTGTTGTGGGGACCTGATCACGGAATATGCGTTTTCGGGATTTTCGGCCTTAAAGGCGCTGTCGCCGTTTCCCTGCCGACCCTTTGACCGCGATCGCAAGGGGCTGTCGCTCGGAGAGGGAGCAGCGGCACTGCTGTTGATGAATGCCGATCGGGCACGCCGGGAAAATCGGAACCGGCTGGGCACTATACTCGGATGGGGCATTACCAATGATGCCACCCATATTACGGCCCCGGCCAAGAGTGGTCGAGGTCTGGTACAGGCCGTTGATCAAGCCCTGAAGACGGCAAAAAGAAAGCCCGAAGACATTGCTGCCATCAGTGCCCATGGAACCGGTACGGTTTATAATGACTTAATGGAACTCAACGCTTTCCGGCAGGTGTTTGGTGAACGCAAGATGCCCCTGTATTCTATCAAAGGCGCCATTGGGCATACCCTGGGAGCCGCCGGGGCCATCGAGGTTATCCTGGGTCTCAAAGCGCTCTTAAGCCAGATGGTTCCCCCAACGGTCGGGTTTGCAAATCCGGAAAACGGCGCTGAGGGTCAGGTCAGCCTTGAATCGCAGCCGGTTTCCGGGGACTATCTTTTAACCACCAATTCGGGATTCGGCGGCGTCAACGCCGCTCTAATTCTGGGAAAGTAGTCCTAAATGATTCGGAGAATAGATCTGATGGCAGGCATCAACATTACCGGAATCGGATGGGTGACGGCAGCCGGCATGGGCTGCGGCAGGGATTATGAGACTTTCGCCATGCCATGGGGGCCTCTGCCCGATATTAATCCCTCGGACATGTTTAAAAAGCCTTATCCGAATTTCAGGCGCATGGATGAATACTCCCGGCTGGGGCTGACGGCCATCGCATTTGCGTTGATAGATGCAGATTTAGCCGGGTGGACCCGGGAACGCAACATCGGCATCATCGCATCCACCGTATATGGTTGTCTGGGGACGGATGTCGACTTTTATAAAACGGTCATTCCGGACAGAGGGTCCAATGCCAGTCCGGCCCTGTTCTCATATACCCTGGCCAACAGCTATCTGGGAGAAGCCGCCATCCGTTTTGGGCTCACGGGAACCAACTATGTCATCACCGAACAGCACCCGACCGGACTGGCCGGCTTGCAAACGGCACTGGATCATATTACCCGGGGGGATGTGGAAAAAATTCTTAGCGGGATTTCGGATGTGGGTTGTCCGGAAGTTTTTGGCGAACCCGGCAAAGTGCCGCCCGGGGCCGTTTTTTTGATGCTCGAGAAATCCCCCGCCAGGGAAATATCATCCTATGGCAAACTGTGTTTGGACCCCAAAGGCCGGGTTATCTACAATGGCAGCGAAATTTATGATCTCACCACCCTTGTTCAGAAATGCCTGACTGGAGCGCGTTATGCTTAATCCCTGTGAATCAATTGTTGAGCCTTTTGTCGAAAAAACATTGGAAAATCCAGACCGGATTGCGATAATTCTCATTTCCGATGACGATTCCGAAGAAAAGATTTCTTACGGTCAACTGCATAGTAAAGCAATTTCCTGGGCCCAAACACTGCAGTCCAATGCTATTAAAAAACAGGATATTGTCATTGTTTGCCTTAACCACTCACCTGAGCTTGTAGCGGCTTTCTGGGGGGTCCTGTATGCCGGGGCTATCCCAATCATTTCCCATTATCCGGAGCACGTGCCTAACCGGGATAAATTCAAAGAGCAGATCTGCAGTCTTGTCAAAAACTCGGGTGCCCGGGGTTTAATAACTATACCGCAGCTGCAGATCGAGCTCGGTGATTCCCTCCGGGATTTAAACTGTCAGGCCATAAGCGCAGCTGAAATTCTAACCCGGCCCGGCAAGCTGGATTTATCCGTGCCCAAGGACTATGCTTTGGGGGAGCAGATTGCCTATATTCAATACACCAGTGGTTCTACCGGGCGGCAAAAGGGAGTAAGGCTTTCGCATCGCGCTATTTTGAATTTTATCCAATCTTATGCAACGGCCCTGGATTTACGCCCGCGAGATGTAATTGTTAACTGGCCGCCCCTCTACCATGATCTAGGTCTTTTTTCAGGCATTGTTCTTCCCCTGACCATCGGTGTTGCTTTAGTCCTGATGTCTCCCTTCAAATGGGTCCACAACCCTAAAGCCCTGTTAGAGGCGATCCAAAGACATGGGGGCACACACTGCATTTTCCCCAATTTTGGTTTGAATCACACCCTGCGAAGTGTGAAAGATCAGAATCTGAAAGAATTGGATCTCAGCAGCTTACGGTTTGTAGGCCTCGGCGGTGAACCGATTCTTTATGACAGCATAAAGGTTTTTTTTGATTTTTTTAAATCTTACGGATTAGCGGCCACCGCCATCAAACCGGGCTACGGCATGGCTGAAAACACGTTGGCAGCTACCGTAACTAAAATGCAGGATAAATGCTCGGTTGACTGGGTAGATGTACGGTCGCTTTATGATGAAAGAAGGGCTGTGCCTGCCGATTCGAACCAAAAAGGGTCTATCCCTGTCGTAAGCTGCGGATTGCCGCTGGACGGTGTGGATGTGGCTATTGTCGATTCAAGCAGAAACCACCTGCCGGAAAGATCAGTGGGTGAGATTGCCATCCGCACAGGATTTCTATTCAGCGGTTATCACCAGAATCCTGAACTAACAGCCGAGGTAATGGATGACGGCTGGTATTATACAGGTGATATCGGCTATCTGGCAAAAGGGCACCTTTATGTATGCGGTCGCAAGAAAGATTTAATTATTAAAGGCGGGCAGAATATACATCCGGAGGATCTGGAGAACATAGCCAATACAGTCTCCGGTATTAAACCCGGCAGAGCGGTGGCATTTGGAATCAATGATCCCCGTACCGGTTCCGAAAAAATTGTGATGGTTTGTGAACTGATGTCTGGTGTCGGCCAAGAAGACAGGGCAAATATTAGTCGTGAATTACGGCGTTGCGTATTTCATGAATTGTATGTTTCTCTTTCCGAAGTCCGCTTTGTTGAGTCCGGATGGATAGTTAAAACCTATAACGGCAGAATGGTCCGATCCGCCAACAGAAAGAAATATTTAAAAAGAACAAAATCTTGATACGTCGTCAAGACCACAATAGTTTGTGTATGGCCGAATGGTCTAATTCCCCATCCTTTTGAGCGATAAGCTTTTCATAAAACGTTATCAGACTTTCCACATGCGGCAGCCTGACCGCCGCTGTTTCAGCCAGCGCCCGGGCCAGTCTTAAATCTTTGAGCTGGATTGTGGATTTGCCTCCCGGCTCGTAGCTGCGTTTGATCATACGGGTTCCGTGCAATTGCAGAATTTTCGAGTCGGCAAAACCGCCCTTTAGCGCCTGTTGCACCAGCCGGGGATCAACCCCCGATTTTTCCGCCAGGGTCAAAGCCTCGGCCACGGCCTCAATGGTCAGTCCCACAATCACCTGGTTGATGACTTTAACGACATGGCCCATGCCGGCCTGCCCGACATGCACCACATTACCGCCCAGTATATCCAGCACCGGTTTTACGCGCACGAAATCAGCAGTTTCACCACCGGCCATGATTGCCAGGGTGCCGGCCGCCGCACCCTCCGGCCCGCCGGAAACAGGGGCGTCGATCCAGCCGATTCTTTTGGCAACCAGCCGTTGAGCATGGATTGTGGAATGGGTCGGGTCTGAGCTGCTCATGTCCATTATCACCTGGCCGGCTTCCAAATAGGGCTCCATTTGCTCGATAACCGCATCCACCGCTGTTGAATCCAGCAGCATCATCAGGCACACATCCGCCCGGGCAGCCTCTTGCAACGTTTGGCACAGCGGAATACCTTCTGTCAGATCCGGGGAAAGCGTGGACCGATTCCAGCCCCGTACATCGCACCCGGCTTCCAGGAGCCTGTGAGCCATGGGCCGCCCCATCATCCCCAGACCTAACACGCTTATAGACATGGTCATTGTGGTGTTCTTCCTTTCTCTCTATAATTGTGAATATTAACGGACCTATTACCAAAACGAAGGTAAACTATCTGTTTTTGTAGGGGCGGGGTTTATCCCCATAAGCGCTCAAATAAGAATTACGATATAGTTTGATATGTTTCCTTAACTTGTAATTGTCGCTTACGCGCATTCTCCATTAACGATTTTTTTATACGTGGCCAATATTTAAAAGCATGTGGCAATGAAACTTTTGGTACTATTGCATGTTGTATAATCATGAACCAGAATTCAAACTCTCTCCATGGGCTTCTTACGCCAGCGTTTTTAGGATCTTTACTCCCTTTAGCTGGGGCTTCGAATTGGATATCCCCAGGGGGAAAAAAATTCGGCCTCATGATAGATTCGTTCAACCAGTAAGGCCACAAATAGTTTACCATGCAACCAAGCAATACAACTTTGCTCATTGCGTTTGGGAAGATGGCCAAGGCCAATTATGCTTTTTAACCGTTTAAACAATAATTCGATCTGCCAACGCGCACGGTATAGCAACAAAACATCTTCGCCTTTGAAACGATGACGATTGACACTGGTAAACACAATCACATATTCAGCATATTCTAGCGTCTCAGGACGCAGGCGACGCTGCTGTCGAGAAGCTTTTTGCCGCAGCTTCTTTTTGGCCTGCTCAATGGCCTCTTTACTTTTACGAATGGCGCACAAACGGCCCTTGACTAAATGCTTATTGTGCGGTGATTGATACCAAACATCCCAATCACCAATTTGCCCGGGCTCCAATGAGCGCAATTTATCTAAGGCCAGCAGTGGCACGCCGCGATAGGTAAACAACGGCAAATTTGTCGTATGGAAGCGAACCAATACATGAGCGCCATTTTTGCGGATATGCTCAAGGCCCTTGCGTTTACAATAGGCGCGATCACCCATAAACAGATCGCCGGGCTCTGGCTCAAAGCGCTGAAAGCCCTCGCCGATGCTCGCATCAGTTATTTTAAAAGAATCACATCCTAAATTGGATAATTGTAAACTGTAGTGCAATCGCCAATCGCTGCCGGTTGCTCCCGGTTCGCTGATGATCGATGCGTCAACAGCACGAACCCGAAATTGTTTTAAAAGAGCGCTGGATAATGAGTATCCATGGATCTTTCGCACCAACTGCTCTGACATCCAGCGGAACCACCGCTCTGAAGCTTTGAGCCGATGAAGCAAAGCAACATCGTTGATTTGGCAGATTTCTGCTTCTTGAGCATAGGTAGCCGTAGTACGAAGCGACTTACCGTCGGCTAAGTGGATCAACAATACTCGCAGCAGGATGTCGGCTGAACGGATTTTGCGCCTGCGGACAAGCGCGCCATACTCGCTGGCTTTCTCCCGCCAGCCGTCGGGTAAATACTTTAGCAAGATTTCCCAGTCTTCCTGGATAGGTGTCGGTTTCATGGGATTATTTATAAATTAAATATTCAATAATGTCAACAATCTTATTTGAGCGCTTATGGGGTTTATCCCCGCCCGAGAGTTGGCCTGCATAGAATATGATCGCCGGCGGAAAATCGCTCGGTTTAGATTCAAACACGAAAGGAAAACCCATCATGAACAAATCGAAATTTATAAAAATAAGGAGGGTGTTTACGACGGCACGAGCTGTAAGTGGAATTGGCGCCGTCGCCATCCTGGCCATTCTGGTCGTTCTGTCTATCGGCAGCGCCCAGGCCGCCGGGACCGAACAGAACC
>JAIVWA010000292.1:0-1548 GCA_049190255.1 Gammaproteobacteria bacterium
TGTCCTGAATTTCTTGAGCTCTACCTGGCCTGCTCGAGACTGGGAGCCCTTTTTGTGCCAATAAATTACCGGCTGGCAGCACCGGAACTGGATTATACGCTTACCAATTCACGACCACGGCTCTTTGTATTTGGAAAGGAGCACAGGAAAACCGTTTTGAGTCTGAATTTGAACCACCGCAGGCTCTTGATGCTGCTGGCCAGTATACCTGAATGCTCAAGTTCCGGTGACATCCTCGATTATCAAGCCGAGGCAGCCGACTGTGACGGGCAGCGCCCTTTTCTCACCGAATCCATGGCTCCGGCTACTCCCGAAGAACCCCACGTTATCATGTACACCTCCGGGACTACCGGGCATCCTAAAGGTGCGGTACTTTCCCATCTCAAAACTTTTTTCAACTGCCTCAACGCCGATATTTTTTTTAAACTCCATTTCGATGACGTCATGCTTGTTGTTTTGCCCCTTTTTCATTCCGGTGGGCTTTTTATCCAGGCTTCACCGGTTATCTATAAGGGGGGTACCCTGATCATTCATCCCAGTTTTGACCCCCACAGGGCCTGCGAGGACATCCGCCAATATCGGGTCACTAAATTTTTAGGGGTCCCGACGGTCTATAAATCCCTGGTCAAGGTCGAGTCGGAAAAAAGAGCCGCCAATTCTTCTTTAAAGGTTGCCGCCATCGGCGGTGAAAAATTAACACCGGAGCTAATGGCCCAGTTCAGAGAAGCCGGGTTTTCCCTGCGCCAGATCATGGGCCAGACCGAAACCTCTATACTTTTATGGGCCCATGAGGAAGATGCCGTGCGCAAACCCGGTTCGGTGGGCAAACCTGTTTTTCATGCCGACGTGAGGATTGTTGACCAACAGGGGCGGCCGTGCAAACCCGGGCAGGTGGGCGAAATCGTTGTCCGAGGTTCTATTATGATGACGGAATACTGGCAGGACCCGGTTAAAACCGAAGACACCATCAGGGGAGGGTGGTTGTACACCGGGGACCTGGCCCGCACCGATGAGGAAGGCTATTTTTATCTGATCGACAGAAAAAAAGATATGTTTATATCCGGGGGTGAAAATATCTATCCGGCTGAGATAGAAAGAGTTTTGCGGAATCATCCGGGGATTGAAGACATTGCCGTCGTCGGCGTCCCGGACGAATCCTGGGGCGAGGCCGGGTTTGCATTCGTGATGACCAAACAGGGTGTGGTTCTAACCCCCGAAGATGTGATCGGGTTCTGTGACGGACAACTGGCGCGCTACAAATGGCCCAAGCACGTCATTTTTACGGATGATTTTCCCCGCACCGCTCTTGGAAAGGTGCGAAAAACAGAACTGAAACAGCAATATATAGATAGAATGCAATCTATGAAATTTTAATCCGTATAGCAAAAGGAGGCAATCATGGCATCATTTACAGATCGGATGATACGGGCAGCAAAACTGGATGTAACCCTTTATGAAGAGGTCGAAGCGGACAAAGGAGCCATGGGGCAGGCCATGGGAGTGGTCATTCTTTCCAGTGTTGCTGCAGGAATAGGAACTATCGGCACT
>JAIVWA010000292.1:1556-6211 GCA_049190255.1 Gammaproteobacteria bacterium
GGAGTTGCTGCGCACCATCGGATTCTCCAGTTCACCGGGAGTTCTGCGCGTTTTGGCAATCATCCCCATGCTGGGGGGCATCCTCAATTTCATAATTGGCATCTGGATGCTGGTGGCGATGGTCATTGCCGTCAGGCAAGCGCTTGACTATAAAAGTACTTGGCGCGCAGTCGGAGTCTGTCTTGTCGGCTGGATTGTTCAGATGGCCATTTTCGCTTTGTTTTTTTGGTTGGTATGGAGATTCGGAGCTTCACAGGCATAATTCATATTCAAAACATAACTATGCAATTTATCGGAATTTTCCCCAAATGTTTTGTTCATATTAGATTCGCAGACGATTTACATCATAAAACTGGTGGCTTGAGCAGGTGTGGCATCGGCACGACATCGCCAATTTGGGGCTGGTCCAAATTTGTTGTATTAGCTGATGAAATATACAGATAATTCGCATATCTATATATCGTTTGTTCCATCTCTGCGTTCTATCTGGGCGGCAACACAATCGCAATGATCGTCTATTGACTCGATGTAATACATACATTTGTTGCCTGATGTTGATTTTCTCGCAAATTTACACTTTTTTTGTTCCCGCCATGTCGTACCTGCACCACAACGTGACATTGTTCCGGGTATGCAAAAATTGATAGATCCAATATGTTTGTTTCGGTTTTTCAATCTATTCATTTTACCTTTACCGCTGGCTGAATTATTAGCATGATCAATTTTTTCTAAATTTTATTAGTGTGATTATAGCCAAAATTGTGTTAGTTACAAATGAAATATAAGATTCGTTGTATAAAATTTAAAGGTATTTATTTCATAAAAACGACTGGAAATATACGTTTTTGTGATGGGGATATTAAAAGATGGAAGGGCTATCCTGTGATGATAGGTTTATGTGCGAGTAAAATTGACTTAGGGGAACCATCAAATGGCAAGAGATATATACCGTGCTGGGTAAATTCTTTTCCGCGCTGATTGCTAAACAACCGGTGCTGATATAACGGTTTGGAGGTGTGCAATATTTAGTAAGATAAAGTTTTACAAGTTCAGTGGGTTCTGTTAACAGTTCAATAAGGCAGAAATTGATACTCTCCCCTATAAAAATCAAGGGAATATGGCTGACACAACTATATATTCTGTATATGGTCCCGCCAAAAACTTAAATACGGTGGGATGAATAATGGATATTTTAAGTTTTATAATCATTGAGGACTTTTTTCTGTACAGTCAGGCAAGAAAGTCGGAGGGCAAAGGGATCGTAATCTAAAACTTTAATTTAGAGGGGGTGTCCAGATGAATTGGGAAAAAATCAAATTAGGTTTGGGGAGTGCTGTAGGTGGGGCAATTGTAATAGCAATCATCGGCTTCAGCTGGGGTGGATGGGTTACGAGTGGTACTGCCAAGAGAACGGCTGAGGAAATGGCTGAAGATGCTGTCGCTAATCGTTTGGCACCGATTTGTGTTGCGCAGTTTAACCAGGATTCAGAAAAAACCCAGAAGCTCAGAAAATTGGAAGAAACAGATACTTGGACGAGAGCAGATTATGTAGAGAAACAGGGCTGGGCGACAATGCCCGGTGAGGAGAAGCCCGACAGTAAGGTGGCCGAGGCCTGCGTCAAACTGCTTATGGAGATCAACAAGTAAGCACCCTTTGTCCCCACTTCTGCAGGCTGGTGTCTACTGGTCCGCCTTTTTTGGTATAAAAAAGGATCGAAGAAACGATGATAAGGATAACGTGGGGAAGTACAGGACGGCCACGTGTAATTAAAAGGCAACTGGTTTTTCTTACTGCAAAGATCGCGCGAGTCCTAATTATGATGGCCATCCAAGCACCATAGCGATTCGTCTCAACCAAACTGGACCTGTTGCAACTCCCTGAATATGAGCGCGAGAAGTTTCTCGATTTGGTTTGACAAGTTGGTATCTTGCCTTAGCATTTCGGTTTATTTGTACATCAATTTTAAATTTGGAACAGGCTCTATTAGAGCATAACCTGTTTGAGAATTTCAATGCTGTCGAGAGCCTTACCGGCTCCAAGTGCGACTGTTGACAACGGGTCCTCGGTTATGGTTATCGGAAGGCCGCTTTCCTTACTGAGAAGTTTGGCCAGATTTTTTAACAAAGCGCCACCGCCGGTTAGTACAATTCCGCTATCAGTGATGTCAGCCGCCAATTCCGGCGGAGTATGTTCCAAAACCGTTTTCATCGTCTGCACAATGGCATCTATCTGCTCGGAAATTGCCACCCGTATCTCTCCCGAATCAATGGATAAAACCTTGGGAATTCCCGTTACAAGGTCTCTGCCCTTAACTTCTACTGTTGCCGGATTTTCAGGGTCAGGGAGTGCATTGCCGATCGTGATTTTAATTATCTCAGCTGTCCTCTCACCAATCAACAGGTTATAATTCCTCCTGACATACTGTATGATTGCAAAATCCATCTTATCACCGGCCACCCTGATTGATCTACTGTAAACAATTCCTGCCAGAGAAATGATCGCAACCTCTGTTGTGCCGCCGCCGATATCAATCACCATATTGCCGGTGGGTTCTGTGAAAGGGAGACCGGCACCGATTGCGGCCGCCATAGGCTCTTCAATCAAAAATACCTCGCGAGCTCCCGCAGATTCCGCTGATTCCCTGACGGCGCGTTTTTCGACCGGCGTAATTCCGGATGGCACGGCAATAACAATTCTGGGTCTTAAAAATCTCCGCCTATTATGTACCTTGCGAATAAAATGCCGCAACATGGCCTCGGTAACTTCAAAATCATTAATCACACCGTCACTCATCGGACGGATGGCTACTATATTGCCAGGTGTCCTTCCCAGCATATTTTTCGCCTCAAGACCAACAGCCAAAATCCGGTGGCTGGCCCTATTGCCCGTTTGAACCGCAACAACTGATGGCTCGTTTAACACGATACCCTCACCTTTCGTATACACGAGGGTATTTGCAGTACCCAGATCAATGGCCAGATCACTCGAAAATAAACGCATAACTGCATTAAAGATAAAATTCATAACTTATCATTGGTTTTTGGACAGCAAAGCTGTCATTTTCCGCAATCTTATAGAAAAAGTTCTGTAAAAAGCTGTCGTTGGGGTTTTCAGCTTCCTGAATCCGTCCGATACTTCACTATAGCTCTGCCATTTGCTCAGCGTCAAGGGTACAGCGATCAAGCACCACAGCTTGGATTGTTTGTTTTAGCTTCTGATGTGCTATATAAATTTGATTGTGTTTTTAATTTTCCTTATTTTCCCCTAAAACCGCATTAAAGTCCACATGCTATTGACACTCGACTGCTTTCATCTTATAGACCCTATCCCTGTGATATATACTTTGAAGGGCCTTAAAAAGGAAAACCATGAAGCATAAATATTTAATTTTGAAAAACGATGAAAAAAATGAACTAACAATCCAGGAATTTGCCGAGTTAGAAAAGCAAGGCGAGTATACTCTTCTCTGCGAGGAGACATATAACGGGGGCACTATCACATCAGCAATTTCAAAGGGTAAGCAGGCTCTTATTTCGACCTTGAGGACTATAAGCTTATACCCACCAGGTTTATATGCAGCGAAAATTGCCGAATCGGTGATGAACTTATATAATTCCCCCAGCGATCAATCCATTGCACTTTTTTTTAATGACAGGGACTTTCTTTCAAAAAATCGGAAAAAGTCCAAAGATGTGGATGAACCGGACGAGTTTGATGACACGCCCGGGCAAGAGCCGCAGGAGCTTGACGGGTTGCTTGAAGACAATGATGCAATCAAAAATCTTGCTGATCCTGTTAAAGTCGAAGAGGATGCATCACTTCATATTGAGGAAGAAAGTTAAGTAGGGTGGTTGGAGCCATAAACAAGCCTTTCTGAAAATCGTCAGCAACATCCTTGCAGCTCCGATGACCTTCTTATTTAATAGAGGAAAAATATTGCCTGAAAATTAACGACGGACATGATTTGGCTCATTGGAATCATTAGCGGGATTGTTGCCGGTGTCCTTATTTTTCTTGGCTTGTGTTTTCTTTTTTATACTCCGAAATAAGAATGAGTTATCTGACACATCTCACAGCTAAAACTACCGTTTGTGCTATTTGCGCTCAAAACGGTCCTACCTGTTGTCAGCTCGGGCAAGATAAGCCGGACTTCAGTTTTCCCATATCCGGCGTAGAAAAGGACGCCATTTCGGCCTGTGATCGGTGGCAAGACACGTGTTTTGCTGTCCGGGCTGCAAATTCGACCCGTTTTTTATCCCGGCTAAAGAATCTTTTTCCTAATGACCTGGACAGAATCCAGGTACTTTACCCTGAACATGGCCGTCACGAGCACTTGTCAACGGATGGGCAGGGGCGTTGCATTTTTCTTGGTCTATTGGGCTGTCTTTTGCCCGGCAAAGCCCGGCCTCTTTATTGCAGGCTCTTTCCTTTTTGGGTGATCGGCGGCCGGGTAGCCTTTTTCCCTTTCGAGTTTTGTCAGGCCCAAAAAGGTGCCAGGTCCGTTAATAAGGTCATGAGGCGTTTAAAAATGAACACCTCCCAGATATTTTCTCTATACCACGAGTTGCGCAGCGCTTGGCTGTTAGATGAATGATCGCAATGGATTGGGGTCTTGTGGATAAAATAGAATAAACCGTGAAAAGTTGTGCGATCC
>JAIVWA010000293.1:0-6189 GCA_049190255.1 Gammaproteobacteria bacterium
GCAGACCGCCTCGGGATCGATCCGGTTCAGGCCGCCGAAGAGAAAATGCGAATCAATGAAAAAAAATATCCGGTTGAAAAGGCCAAGGGCCGGGCCGCAAAATATACTGAACTATAAGTTTGAGGTTACGGGTTGCGGGTTACGGGGTACGCGTTTCGGGTTGCGAGTTACGAGTTGCAGGCTTGTTCCAATCGTCCTCGTCGTCGTTCTCGTCCTCGTAATCGAAAAAGCTGAATATGTACGCAATATAAGATGGGGTGTCGAGGACGAGTACGAATACTCTGCGGGCATAGGGGTATAGAGCAGAGCGCATGGGGTGAAGGGCAGGGCGACATGCGCCGGAATATCTGTTTTCTGTCCTCTACCGTCTGTCGTCTGTTATCTGTTATCGGGTTGCGAGTTATGGTCACTTGTCACTGGTTACTGGTTACTTGTTACTTTGAACCCTGAACCCCCATTTTTTTTTACCCCACACCTTCACCCGATTGTTTTGACTTAGCCTGCTCCAGTTCTTCAATTATTTCTTTCAGACGAAATTCCCTGGCCTCAACTTTGACCATCATCATGCCGAACGATTCCGCCAATTCTGCGAGTACACTAGGATATCTGCCCTTTTTCGAGAGCTCAAACAAGCGTTCGGAGTCTGCTTTATCGTATTTGCCGGATGCAATTTTTTTGCAAGACAGATTAAGCATTTCAAACAAATCAAGATAGTAGCGTTCAAAATCCATAGCCGATCTCCCCTTCTTCCGTTTTTGGTGGATGCGCCTACATGAATCAATATATTAACTCTTGGCGGCATTGGCAAGTAAGTACGCGTTACGGGTTGCGAGTTACGGGTTGCGGGTTGCGCGTTGCGGGGTGCGGGTTGCGCGTTACGGGTTGCGGGTTACGCTGGCCGTCGAAGCGGTAAATTTGATCGAAAAAGAAACTGTAGTTTCATATATGAGATTTGCGGGGTGCTGATTTAGCGCGTCCTTCGGTTCGTCCTCGTCGTCGTTCTCGTCCTCGACGCCGTTGTATTTCTTTCGATTCCAAGGACGAGGACGATTGGAGCACCTTTGATTTTGCGACATAGAGATGAAGTTTCACACGAGGGGTTTTGGGGTTCAGGTCAACTCTGAAAGCTTATAACCCTTGAACCTTTGAACGCTGAACCCTGAACCTCATGCAAACCTGTTGACTCACAGAGATTTTTTGTGGTACTCGATAAGACGAATATATGTGCCAACCCAATCTAAGAGATAGCCATGGCAGAAAAATCCATACCCCCTTGCTTTTAACAGTAGCGGGGGTTTTTTATGAATCCCATCGGGGCCGAACGCCTGGCTGCTTTCAGGGAGATCCAGCACGATGACCAAGCAGATGAGCCTGTTTCCGGATAGCACGCTGAAAGTATTAGAAACCCGGCAGGATGAAAATATCGCTCACCTTGAAACCGCCGCCAATCCTGTGGACGAAGTATTTACAGCCCTCACCCGCTTTAGAAGCAGCCCTGACTTCATGGCGCTTATGCGATATATTGCTCGCTTTCCGAATTACTCTGCCTTTAACGGTTTGTTGCTTTATCTCCAGAATCCTTCCGCCACTTACGTCGCTACAGCGCGGACATGGGCGCAAAAGTTCAGAAGACAGCCGCGACGCGACGCGAAACCCCTGGTTATCCTGGCGCCCATGGCACCGATCCTATTTTTGTTCGATATGCAGGACACAGAGGGAGCCCCGGTTCCATCTATTCTGCTGCGGCCAAGAAAAGCCGGTATGCAGCTGCTCGGAAAAATTTATACCAACACCTTGCACAACGCCGCCCTGCATGGAATCGCAGTTTATGAGACGACACTGGCCAATGGTGAGACCGACACCGCCAGCCGAAGCACTCCGGCCTTACGAAAAAAATTTCAGAATTTAAACCTCAAAAAAGATACCAGCTATTTGATCCTTATCGATAAAACCCAAACCCTGGAAGACCGGTATGCCTCCCTGGCCTATGAGCTGGGACACATCTTTTGCAGCCATCTGGGAATAGATCGCCATGCATGGTGGCCGGAACGCGGGGATTTAAATGTCAATGGGGAAAAAATTGAAGCTGAAACGGTCGCCTATCTGGTATGCAGGCGCAGCGGTTTACAGGCCGGTTCGGAAAACTATCTGCTCAACTATTCTGAAGCCCATCCGGAGATACCCCTCTTTAGTCTAAACGCGGTAATCCAGGCTGTGGGTTATATTGAAGATATGGGCAGGCACCGCTGGAAGGGCCCCAAGAAGGGTCGTTAGTACCTAGTTTGTGAAATCTATTTCCCAAAACTTGGGTAATATTTTTCATAAGATGGCGTTTGACCATTTTAGGATTATTTATAACCATTTGATATTATGATAAATAAACTTTTATAAGAATTTGCACGATTTTTGCTACGTCTTTACTAAAAAAGGCAGAAAATTTACTCCTGGCACAGGGTTTCCGGCCATCAGAAATTGAAACTATAAAAGACGAACGAACCTAACAGGAGACACTCAATGTCGGATTTTCATGAAATGGCAAGCAATTTGCGGATGAGAAAGGAACGCGTCTTACATATTAAAAACCCTGTTTATGATATTGACAATGGCGGCCGGCGCTTGGGAATAGAAAGGCGGCAGTTCGCCTATTCATACTATTACCCCGAAAGAAGATTTGGTATCGAACGCCGCTGCATTCCGGAAAGAAGATTTGATATGGAAGCCGAGGCCTGACTGCCATGCGACCCGCCCGCGACCAGAATGGGCAGTTATTTTTACGGACATGCAGAATATACTTTTAAGGAAAACATCGGAACCAGATATGGATCGCAGGCTCGAACAGAAAGGACCTGATCTCAGGAGCCAGGACGGCTTCACCCTAATTGAACTGATGTCCGTGCTGGTGATACTTGGCGTTTTATTCTCAGTAATCATCCATGAATTCACCACCCTATCTGATACGGCCTATAAAAATGCATTGCATGCGGCGGTAAGAGAGCTCAACATCCGGGAAACGTTGATCTGGTCTAATTTTAAAATATCCCCCGACGGCTGGAGCAGTGACGACGACATTTTCCAGCTTATGGATACCGAAGGCCTGGGAGGAGGATATTACTGGAATCCTTCAGTTGGCAAACTCGGCGGGGCACTACACCTCGGGCCACAATCCATAAATCTTACCCGGGCGCCATCCACGAATAGATCGGCCGGTTCCTGGAATTAGCTGCGCCCTTCCTTATATTTTCATTTTGATAGATTCCATTCCCTATTGCCTTTTGGATCATTTCTGCTTTATAATGGTTTATCCGTATGTCGGTATTCTGTGAAACCCCTTGAAATCTTTGCACTTGAAGTACACTGCACAAGATGGAGGCCAGTGATTTAATAATGGATAAATCAGCCAAGATAGTCGTTGCCCTGGTAATCGTTGTCGTAACGGGCTTTTTCATATTCAGCAAAATTTCCGGCTGGCACATAAGCAAGCTGGATACTGCTGTCAAAAAGGAACAGGAAGTATGGCAGCAAAAAGCGGATAACTTGGAACAGAAGGTCACCGAACTCAAGCAGGAGCTTACCGATGTCAAAGGACAAAAAGTTCCGAAAGAAAAATTAGCCCTGATTTTTGGTGAGGAAGAGAAAGAAGAACAGCAGCAAGTAAAAGAGACCGCAACGCCCCCCAAAAAGCTGCCGGATATCGCCGATACGGAACGCCAGATAGCAGCGTTTTTCACCTATCTGGACAAGCGGCCCTACGTTCAATCCCTTAACCTGGCGGGCGGGACTTATCTGCAATACCAACTGGCCATCGAAAAATTGTCGGCCAAACCGCCGATAATCGTCGGCGAAATGGATTCACTCTACAACATGGTCCGCAATGTCGCCCATTTCTATCGCGTCATGGGGAAAAAACGGGTGCTGCTCACCAGACAAATTCTGCAAAACGAATCCGAGGTAACTGAATCGGTGATGAAAACCTTTTATCAGTGGTTCACCATGAATGACAGGGGCCAGGCCACTTTGAAGGGGCGCCCCTCAATGACGGCCATGTATGAATATGCCGGTTATCTATTGAATACGCTTGGAGGAAGAAGTTATTTATTGAGAAGAAATCCTAAAGTAAGAGTTTTGACGACGTATTACTGTGTTCTTATTTTAGACCGGGCCAACGATGCGGAGATTAATTCAAGGGGCATCGATATCAGACCCTACATAAAATCGTCCTTGATGGAAATTAAAAATCAAATCGGTCTCATCCATCAAAAAGAATATATAACCAGACTCAGTGAGCTAAGTCTGAAATACACCTAACCCGGACAAGCCGGAATTGAATATTGATCCGCCGGAGTTATTCCGGTGAAAGTCAAGTAAAAAATTTACATTTTTTTTAGTAGCTCAAATTTTAGAAACACTGTTCTTTGAAAATTCGGTAAAACCTTGACAGATTATGTTTAATTTACTAATTCGGTAACGGGAACGGAGGCTTCATTGATCCCGTACTCAACGTTACTAACGTTTTGGGACAGTTGCTTCCGTTCCTCTCTTTTCTTTTTTTGCCGACTGGATATGGGTGCTTTGGAATCAAAATCCTGATAACGACGATCTTTATCCGGGCGAACTTTCCTTTGTCGTAGCGGTTTTTTCTGTCTGTTTTTTCGGTCGATTTCCGGATCAAAGGCTTTGTTGTGTTTGAGCATGCCGTAGATGATGCGAAGGATTTTGTGCATACACAACCCCACGGCTGCCATTTTTTCCATCCCTCTTTGAACCGCCTGCTGATAAATGCTGCGGATAAGGGGATTGGATTTAATGGCGGACATGGCCACCAGATACAGGATCCGACGCGGTTCTCTGCGTCCTTTTTTGCTCATGCGATATTTCCAGGTTCCGTCGCCACTTTTTTTGTATACGGGATGGATTCCGAAAAAAGATGATAGTTTTTTTGACGTCAAGAAGCGTTTTACGGATTGTATTTCCAGCATCAAGCCAATGGCAGAATAATCGCCGATGCCGATAAAGGTTTTGAGCAACTCGACTTCGGGTACGGTGCATTTATCGGCCAGGATTTGTGTTTGCGTCTTAATGGTTTTATTCAGATCAAGGATCTGTTTAATAGTGGCCACAATCAGTTGTTCGGTGACTTCATCGTCAGCTGAGGCCACGCTTTTTTTCGCGGTTGCAACCAGTTGTTGCGCCCGTTCCTTGGATATATAGGGTATGCGGGCAACCGATTTAGCTTTGGCTTTCGATAACCGCAAAGCCGTGGGATAGCGTGTAAGCAACTTTAACACCCACTGTGGGGTTCCGTCTTTGCAGTACATTAAAATTTCCGGATTGGCATTGTACACCAGGGACTCGAGCTGATTGAGCAGCTGGCCGCTTTGCTTGGTGAGCATGCTGATAAAGCCCCACTGCTTTCTTAAGCTGGCCAGCGAATTCTGATGCTGGTAGGATACTTTTTCCGGATGTGCAATCATATATTCGGCTACATTTTGAGCACTGATCTTATCGGTGACATTGCGTTTTAGATCAGCCTTATGGTTGTGGTTGACCCCCAACGGGTTCAAATGAGCGGTTTTGATCGGTAAGCTGCCCTGGAATTTGAGCAACGCCTGAAACCAGTTGTTTTCGTATCCACCGGTACTTTCCACGGCGGCATAGATGGTTGCCTGGGGGTAATCGTGATTGAAGCTGCGAAGGCGCTCATAAAGGCGACTGTGTCCTTCGAAGGTATCATCGAGTTGGAAATTTTCGATCACAGGTTGTTTTTTTGCATTGAGCATAACGAAATCTGAATATCCTTTACTGACATCAATGCCTAAATAATATTGATCCATAACGGCTCCTATTCGGTAAAAAGAGAATTAAAAAATGCCAGGAATCATCAGCCTTGTGTCATACGGTGTCTGTGCACCACGTTATTCCCCGACTTAAACCTGGCGGGAGGGAGAAACTCCGGCACGGGCTCGAAGCCCAAGGCGGATACCTCCTCTCCCGACACGTTAAGGGTTTTACCGAATAAAGAAAGCATTTTTATTTTTTCACTCTCAAGGAGGGCGGGGGGACACCCCCCGCACCCCCCGGTTTAAATGTTATTTATTTTAATTTTTTTACCATACAAGGCGGATCGGTCTTTGTGATTTGTTTGATATTTGTGTTTTGTTATTTGAATTTTTTAGTTGCTGAAACCTGAAT
>JAIVWA010000294.1:0-6183 GCA_049190255.1 Gammaproteobacteria bacterium
AACTATTTTTCATTTACCATAGGATTAATTCAGTATTCATCAGCCTTTGTGCGATTCAGTTTCAACAATGATTAATTAATCCGCCCGGATCAGCGTCAACATAGCCTAATAAGATTTCAAAGGACAAAAATATTTTACCTGCTCCTGATATTATTATTTTTCAGGGCGGAGTAATTAGAGGGATCAGCGTTTTACTATGAAGGGATCTTTGGATAACCGCCTTAAAAACGAAATCAAAGCTCTGATCATTGAGAACTGTGAACTGGATATCGATGTCAGCGATATCGATGACGACCTGCCGCTTTTTTCCCGTGAATCAGAGCTGGCGCTTGATTCGATCGACGCATTGCAGATTTCAATCGCCATTCAAAACACCTATGGTATCGCCATTCGCGACAGCAAGGAAATGCGCCGCGTAATGAAGTCCATCAATACCTTTGCCGACTTTCTACAGTCCGGGTAATCACGCCGTGAACGACAGGGTCTATATACGCGGCAAAGCCGTCAACTGTGCCTTGGGTGATGATATCCAGGGTGTTATCGCAGCGATGAAAGCCGGCCGGGTTCAGGTTGCAGATGTTCCCCTATCGCTGATCGATGCCAGTTACAGCCGGCCGTATTTCCGTCTCCCGCCAATTGATTCAGACCATCTACCGAGTATCGAGGCGTATTTCTACGATGTCCTTTTCAAAACCATCGAAAAAGCATTAGCCGATGCCGGCTTAAAGCCGCATGAAATCAGCGAACTGCCGGTATTTTTCGGTTCGACATCCAACGATATTCCCCTTTACGAAGACACTTACAAAACATCCCGGCATGTCCTTTCACAGACCTCTTCGGGTTACGGCAACATTGCCAACGAAATCGCCAATCGCTTCAATATCAAAGCCGCCTGCTACACTTTTTCAACCGCCTGTACCTCCAGTGCCAACGGGATTATGTTAGCCGCCGGCATGATGGCCCAGGGTCTTATAAAACGAGCCCTGGTGGTCGGATATGATCTTTTCAGCAATCTGGGATTTTACGGTTTCGAGTCCTTGAAACTGATTTCGCCATCACCCTGCAAACCATTTGATAAGAACCGGGAGGGTATCATCATTGGCGAAGGCTGCGGCGCTCTCATTTTAGACACAAAAAGCAAGGTCCCCAATGATTTTCATTACCTGGGAGGTGCCAATATTTGCGATACTTACAGCGTCACGACCCACAATCCCGAAGGGGATCAAATCGCAGCCGTGATCCGTGAAGCCCTGGACAGGGCTGGGGTTGAACCCCGGCAGATTGACGCCGTCAAGGCCCATGGCACCGGCAGCTACCAGAACGATTTAACGGAAGGCAACGGGCTGAACCAGGTATTTGAAAACCAGGTGCCCCCCATCACCGGATTGAAGCCGTTTATCGGGCACACCGTCGGGGCTTGCGGGGTCATCGAATTGATCCTGTTCACCGAAGCGGTTAAATGCGGGTTTATACCTGCCACCTTGGGGTTTAAAGATATCGACGATGAGATAAATATCGAACCGATTACCCAACCGCTTTCAATTCAGACCGGGACCTTTTTGCTGAATTATTTCGGTTTTGGCGGCAATTGTGTTTCGCTGGTGGTTGCCAACAAGGGCTGAACAGGCCGTGTACAAGTTAGGCCCTTAGGGGCATTTTTCTGACAACATGTTGTAAGAAACAGAAGGTGTTTCGCCGCCGGATTCAGGTTTCAGCAACTAAAAAAATTCAAATAACAAATCACAAATATCAAACAAATCACAAAGACCGAAATTCAAAATTCCAAACGGATGATCCGCCGGCATTTGTGCCAAATGGCATAATTACCAGCGAATAAAAATTTGGGCACTGATACGGTACAACCGCGTTGAATGTTTTGGTCATTGGATATTGAAATTTGAGATTTATTTGTGATTTGGTATTTGTGTTTTGGAATTTCCGGTTTATCCGGGTTAGGGGAGTCTGTCAGCCGATTGAAATGGCTGATATTTATAATTCCGGATCAACCAGTCCGAGTTGGATGGCAAAATGGACCAGTTTGACTGGCGAATAGATTTCAAGTTTTTCCATAATCTTGGCCCGATGGGATTTGATCGTACTGATGCTGACACAAAGCATATCAGCGATTTGTCGGGTGGAATGTCCTTCGGCAACCAGCTGAAAAACCTCCCTTTCTCTATTGGACAGTTGTTTATAACGCTCCGCACTGGCGGTGCCTTTTCGAGGGAATCGATAGGTGTCCACAACCACCTTGGAAATTGAAGGGCTCAAAAAGGTCTCATTGTTCATGGCGGCATGAATCGCATTTATGATATCCCGGCCGCTGGAATCCTTAAGAAGATAGCCGGACACGCCACTTTCTAAAAGTTCATGGATATAATGTTCATGGGAATACATGGACAGAATTAAAACTTTTGTTTTTGGAACTCTTTTCTTTATCCGCTTTACGGCTTCGATGCCGTTCATCCGAGGCATGGCAATATCCATAATGATGATATCCGGCTTTAACTCAAGCGTTTTGTCTATAGCTGCTCTTCCATTGCCCGCCTGGCCGACAACCTTCAAATCGTGCTGGTCGTTCAGCAAACTTGCTAAACCCTGGCGAACAATTGTATGATCATCAGCGATTAATATGCGAATTGGATTAGCCATGGCTCAATGACTCAGCAAAAGGTATCTCAATCCTGATGCGGGTCCCTTCTCCCGGTTTGCTGCGCAGCTTGAAGGTTCCTCCCAGAAGGGAGGTTCGTTCCCGCATACCCAGCAGGCCTAAATTGCGCTTATTGGTTCCAATGATCTGAGTGTCAAAACCGATACCGTCATCCTCTGCCCGGAAGATGATCTTGGGATAGCTTTTGATAATGGCGAGGCGGAAGTTATCAGCACCGGAATGCTTCAGGGTATTGGTCAGGGCTTCCTGGCTAAAACGATAGAAAACCGTTTCCATGTCAACATCCAATCGGTGATCAAATCCCACCATGCTAAACTCGATGTTATGACTCGTATGGTTTTTGATTTCTTTGAAATAAAGATCTAGCGCCGGTTCAAGACCCAGATCACTTAACAGGGTCGGGTGCAGATGGTATGAAAGGTGCCTGATTTCCGAGGAAGTTCTTTGCACCATCCTGATGATTTCGCCGATTTCTTCCTTGAAACCTTTTTCTTGCGATGACACATTTTGTTCCAGCCTTTCAAGGGCCAGTTTCACAGCCGTTAGAGATTGACCGGATTCATCATGAAGTTCTCGAGCGATACGACGTCGTTCTTCTTCCTGGCCTTGAAATAATTTTTCGGTAAGCCGCCTTAACTCCTGTCGATTGCGACGAATCGTCTCCCGCATCTGGGCATTCACAATGGCCCCGCCCAAAAAGTTGCCCAAAGATCCCATCAAATGGAACTCATATTGACTCAGTTTCCGGGATGAGTGAATATCAAGTCCAAAAAATCCCACCCCTTTGCCTTTGAAGGTAATCAGAAAACAGGTCAGCCAGGGCGTAAATTTTTGCCCTTTCGTTTGAAAACGCGTTTTAAACGTAGGAAATATGGGCTCAGGCTTTAAAACCATCTCATCTTCGACGAGGGCTTTGCTCAGCAGCGGATCTTTGAAAAAAACCTGTTGCGGGTCTTGAGCGTCTTCAACTTGAAAGCCGGATTCGGCAATGACCTCGGTTTTTTCCCGTTCGCGATCGATCAGAAAAATTGCCCCCCGATTGAGTTCTAATACCTTCAGTATGTTCTTGAGCGTCTCGCGTAAAATGAGGTTCAACGCCATATTGTGATTTAAGGCCACGGCAATGCTGTTTAGAATCGAAAGTTCCCGGTTACGCTGTTTAAGTGCTTCTTCAGTCCGCTTGCGATGGGTAATGTCTTTAATGATCCCCTCGAACTCGACATCGCCGGTTTCAGGGTTTTCGTATCGTCGGCTCGAAATCAGGGCATGAATCGGAGAGCCGTCGCGTTTTTTAAATTCAACTTCATAGTCTTTTACATGGCCCCTGCGATTAATGGCCGCCAGAAATTTTTCTCTATCTAAAGCATTGCGGTAAAGGTTCCTGGCCGGCACCGTTTTCAGCATTTCTTCTTTAGACGGAAAGTTAAGCATTTCAACGCCGGCTTGATTAATATCCAGTATCTTGCCCTGCAGGTTGGTCGTATAGATCATATCGTGGCTGCCTTCAAAAATGCGGCGATATTTTTTCTCGCGTCTTGCGACCGCTTCCTGAAGTCTTTTCAGCTCAGAGATATCTTTAAATATTTCAACACCTCCGGTAACGCGTCCCCCAGCGTCCCGAAACGCCGATGTTGAACAAATAATGGGTATTTTTTTACCTTCAATGCTGGTAATCTCATACTCCCGATTGTGGATATCTCTGCCTTCTGCGCCGGCGTGCTTAAGCGCACAGTCTGACTCACAGATTGAGTTCTTAAACACATCTTTGCAATACATCCCCACCGCATCATAGGCCGAAAAACCGGTGATTTTTTCAGCGGCTGGATTGAAGTAAGTAATTCGCCATTCATGGTCGGTGGTGAATAACCCATCCGGAATGCGGTTAAGAATTTCTACAAAGCTTTCTTCCTTTTGGTACAAGTGCTCCAGGGCCTTGGCATTGTATTTATGGATCTGGTCGGAAATAAAATAGTTCCAGCCACTCGGGTGAATCTCCCCTTGCTCTTTAAAATAGGAACAGGACAGACATGTGGATAGCTTTTGAAAAAAATCTTCTTGGATAAAGTTGGTGCAATGGGTTTTGGGGATGAGCCAGCACTCGGTGGCCGGCTTACCATGCACAGGGCAGAACACTTTGGAACAGGATAAACGCGCCCAGCATTGTTGTTTTTTAGTCTTGCTTTGGCTTTTAAGCGTCAGGTCGATGAGATGGTTTTCTAGCAATGAATTCACAATACGCATCTCCTTTGGCGCGGCAGAAAGTTTCTGCTGCCGAAAAAACGTAAAGCCCTTCGGGATAGTCGCCGCCATAAATAAGGTCCATGAAGGCGCCGGCAACCCCCCTGAGCATATAGCACTTTTCTGATTTTGCAAGACCGTGTTGCTCCAGATAACCTCTGGCCTCATAGGAATCGCTTACGCGAATAATGAGTTTTTCTCCCGGAATCAGTTCCTCGACCGCCAGGTCCCCCCAGCCAAAAGCCACGGCCACAGCGGCAAAACCTAAAATCTGATCTTCTTTGTTTTCAATCATAGGCGCGACAACTTGCTCCCATTCCCAGGAATTGCGGACGCCCTGAAAAGTGGCATAGCCGCACTCCTGGGCCGCTTCAATCAGGAGGGTCTTGGCTTCAATCTCACGCTGTTTGCCCATTTTGATTTCAAAGTCAAAGCTTAGGCGATTGTAATAGTCCACCGAAAATAGCGAGAGATAGACACCAAAAAGAGGAATAATCCCTTTTGATTCCCTAATCTTGCTGCCTTCCATAACCGCATGAATGATCTTGGTCACATCAATTGCCACTTAACGCTCCTTAACATGAAAGACACACGTATCATCGCCTTGCATTTTGCACCGCCTCTCCTCCACGATATAAAAACCAAGGGGACGCTGGTAAATCACCTCCAGAGCACCGGCAATCCAGCCCCGGGTAAAGTGACAGCCTGGTGTTTCGCGTCGCCCGCGTTTTGCGAGCCACCCGGTGACATGATGGCTGGATGTGCTCACAATGTAAGCCAAATTGGGCCTGACCTTCTTAAAGTGTAAGATCCCCAATCCGCAATTCTGATACAGCAGGGCGGCCATTTCCAGCTTCGACTTAAGGGTTCTGATTTTCTTATATTGGTTAAAGAAATGCTGTAGCCCATTATAATTGGTTTCCTCAACCGAACGGTACAGAAGCTGAACACCTTCCTCGCCCAAGGTCTCTTCTAACGTTTTCTGCAAGTTGATATTATAATGATGGCAGTGCATGGCAATGGGTTGCCCTGAGATCACAACTCTGTGCCCGTCCCGGTTCAGTTCACTTTGCCAGTCAAAAATGGTCATCTCCCACCTAACCCGGATAAACCGGAAATCCGAAACTCGCCTGATCTTATAAAATTGGCCGAAATCCGAAACAAATTCGAATCACCAAAATTCAAATGACCCAAACAAAAAAAGTTGAACGCCCGCTCAGATTTCTCTGAAGCTTGGATAGATAGGGATCTACAAAGATGCCCAAAAATTTTTT
>JAIVWA010000295.1:0-6165 GCA_049190255.1 Gammaproteobacteria bacterium
ATTGCGGCGCACCTTCCAGGGAAAACCAGACTTCCGATAAAAACATCATGGGCCAGGAGATGAAATTTAAGATGCCGGTGGTAAATTCTTCACTGGTGCCTCTGGAGGCCAGAACCAGTCCCAGGGCTGTCAGACTCGTGCTGCCCAAAAAGAAGATCAAGATAAGATTCACATACGACCCCAACACTACAAAGGAAAAGATAAAATCACACCCCAACCACACAATAACCAGGGTGAACATAAGCAAAAATATCCGCGACAGGGCCTGGGCGCT
Source organism: Gammaproteobacteria bacterium (assembly GCA_049190255.1). GTDB lineage: Bacteria > Desulfobacterota > Desulfobacteria > Desulfobacterales > JAFDCJ01 > JAFDCJ01. The sequence continues at coordinate 275 of JAIVWA010000295.1, forward strand.
TAAATATTCAAAGGCGGTCAAGGGCGTGACTTTTAAACGTTTTAACACCCCGTTCTTCCGGTACCGCACCACCACATACCCCACACCCCAAAGCGCGCTAAACATCATGTTCATTGCCAGAATGCCCGGGAACAACCAATCCAGGTAGCGGATGGCGGTACCCTGGATTTCTTTTTTTTGGGCGTCGATTTTAAAATCCGGAGGAATCAGGCTGGATTTGAATATCTGTTCCACGACGTAGCCCTTGGGAGATGCGTCACTGACATAGTATTCATAAGGCGGATCGCCGAGTTTGAGCAAAAAGTCGATTTTATGATGCTGGAGCTTGTCTAATCCTTCCGCCTTGGTGGGAATCCCGACAAATTTGATATAGCGCACATCACGAAATCCTGCGGGAATCTGGACCTGCGCCGGGGACACCGCAACCGATTCATGGGGAAACAGACCGATGTTGTACTCCGTATAGGTCTTGGCACCGAATATAACGCCGAATCCCGCAACGATCAGAAACGGAAACAGAAAATTCCATCCAAAAGCAGCGCGATCTCTGAAAAACTCACGGTTTCTTGCTTTGAACATGATCCAGAATCGTTTAATGCTCATTACTATTCTCGCAGTTGCCTTCCGGTCAAATTCAGAAACACAGATTCAAGGCTGGGGGAGCGAACCGCCAGATCCGTCAGATCAACATGTTGGGACATGAGAAGATACAGACAGGAATTGACATCGTTGGTTTTTATTTCAATGGCATCGTGCACCTGTCGATATGGCAGCGGCAGATGATCCGGTGATTGGCTAAAGCTTTGCAGCGGCAAAATGACAGTCATCTCGGAGCTGTATTGCTTGATCAGTTTTTGCGGCGTTCCCCGGGCGATAATTTTGCCGTAATCCATAATGGCAATTTCATCGCAGAGGTATTGGGCCTCTTCCATGTAATGGGTGGTTAGAATGATGGTTTTGCCTTCATTTTTGATTTGCTGAATCAGATCCCATAAATTGCGTCGGGCCTGGGGATCCAGACCGGTGGAGGGTTCGTCCAGAAACAGCAGTTCGGGTTGATTGATCAGTGCCATGGCCATTAAAAAACGCTGTCGCTGACCGCCGGAAATTTTATCGTTATATTGATGTTGAAACTCGCCCAGATGACACATCTCAACCAGGTTATCGATATCGGCGGTATTGCGGTAAAGGCTTTGGAAGGTTTCCAGGGTTTCGCGGACCGTCAAAAACGACAGCAGGGAAGTCGTCTGAAACTGAATGCCGACCTCATTTTTGAACGAAGCCCCTCGGGGTTGGTTTTTATAAATAATTTCACCGGAGGTGGGCGGGATAACATCCTCTATGATTTCGATGGTTGTCGTTTTGCCGGCACCATTCGGTCCCAGAAGGCCGAAACAAACCCCCTGCTCGACGCTGAAACTGGCACCGTTTACTGCGTCGACGGTTTTATATTTTTTGACAAGATTTTTTACTTCCAGTAAAGCCGCCATTAGTACCTTAGTCCGCCTTGGGCGGATTGTGCATTTTGTGGCAAAAATTTTATTGGGCTATTTTCCCTATCTTCAAATGATTGAATATTCAATTCCGGCTTGTCCGGGTTGGGTTGCCTGTCTGAATAGCGCGAAGTGGGTTTGGGTAAAAGCTGTGTAATCATAATCATTAAACTATAGTTATCAATGTGAATGGCGGTTCAGCAAAAATTTCAGCTTTTCGAAATTATTCTTCAGGGGCCGAATAAACCCAACTCCGGAGGCGTCATTTGGCTTGACAAGACAGGTTTTGCAACCTAATTTCCGATCTTAAGCTTTTTTTATGTATTCCATGGTTGGGGCCAAAACTCAGACCTCAAATAATACTTTATATTTTCATTAAGTTATAGAATTTTCGAGGCGCAATTATGGCACCTGTTATTTGTATCGTCGGTCGATCCCAAACAGGGAAAACCACCCTCATCGAAAAATTAATTCCCGTTCTCAAAGGCCGGGGATACAGGATCGGGACCATCAAACACTCCCATCATATTTTTGATTTTGACAAAACCGGCAAGGACAGCTGGCGTCACAAAGATGCCGGAGCGGAAACCGTTATTATTGCCTCTCCGGGAAAAATCGCGATGGTCAAAAACGATCATGAGGGTACGCTGGACAGCCTGCAAAAATTCTTTGACGATCTGGATCTGGTGATCACGGAAGGATACAAAGGAGCGCAAAACCCCAAAATCGAAGTCGTGCGAGCAGCCCGGCACCAGGAAGTACTCCTGGCGGATGACAGCAATCTGATTGCCGTTGCCACCGATGTCGAAATGGTAATGGAAGTCCCTGTCTTCGGTCTGGAGGACATCGAACAACTGGCTGACTTTATTGAAAAGAATTATCTTTTGGGAATGACGAATGACGAATGACAAATGAATATTTAAGGAACCTCAGGATTGACTATTGATTATTCACAGTTCTCAATCTGAGGAATGCTATCTGATTTACATATTTATTATTTGATCGTAAGCAAATGACGGAGCGAAGCGACATCCACAAATCGTCATTCGTCAATATTCAATTTTTTTGGTTCCGGCATCTCCGGATTGGCAATTCTCATATGAGCAACGAAAAAGATTTAAACCCATCGGGGACATTGGCATGGCCGGATCTGATTCCGGGAACTTTGATCAAGCGCTATAAGCGCTTTTTAGCCGATGTGAAATTGAACGACGGTACGGTTGTTACCGCCCATTGCCCCAATACCGGCAGCATGAAGGGCTGCAGTGAACCCGGCCGCCCGGTTTATCTCTCCTTTCACGACAACCCCAAACGAAAACTAAAATATACCTGGCAACTCATTGAGATGCCGACTTCCCTGGTGGGGGTTAACACCCTGGTGCCGAACCGGCTGGTCTTTGAATCGGTTAAAGCCGGGCTGGTACCCGAGTTAGCCGGCTATGAAGCGGTTAAACGCGAAATTAAAATCAACAACCACACACGCCTTGATCTGCTGCTAACGAGCGATAACGGGCAACGCTGTTATGGGGAGATCAAAAATTGTACCCTGGTTAATGACGGCGTCGCGTCATTTCCGGATGCGGTAACTGCCAGGGGCCTAAAGCATATTATCGAGCTTGAAGCACTGGTTGATTCCGGCTATCGCGGTGTCATGTTTTATTTTATTCAAAGAATGGATGCCAAGGTTTTCAAACCGGCCGACCTTATTGATCCTGAATACGGCAAAGAGTTGCGGCGAGCTGTCCGCGGTGGTGTTGAAATATTGGTCTATGACGTATCCATTGACCTGAAGGGGATCCAATTGAACCGGAAGATTCCATGCCAGCTATAGGCGGGTTGCGCGTTTCGTGTTGCGAGTTGCGGGTTACGAGGTTCGGGTTGCGGATTACGGGCTGATGGTCTCTGGTGGCTGGTTGGAAAGGCTCAAGGCACAGGGCGCAAGGCTTAAGGCAAAGACGACAAATTGCTGGGGTTTGGGAAAACCTACGATGGCTTCGGATTGAGTCAATCCGGATCACCCCATTTTCATACCTTACGCCTTGTGCCCTGAGCCGTGTGCCATTTCATCGAGTATCGAGCATCAAGCATCGGCCGCTTTGCGGCCAAGTTGACTTTAAGGATCAATTGTACTAAAGAAGCTAATCTTATAATTCAGATCTATCTTTAAACGAAATATAAAAAATACAGATACTTATCAGCCACTGCAGTGAACCATCATGTCGGATTTTTCGCTTGAAAATTTAATGTGCCACCAGGACAATCTGGAAACGGTTCTGGACAATCTCAAAGAAGGTATCATCGCCCATGACATGAACCGGCGCATCTTTTTTTTCAACAAGGAAGCCGAACGGATCACCGGTTATACCCGCCAGGAAATTTTGGGTCGAGATTGCCACGAGGCGTTTGGCAGCCCGTTTTGCGGTGAGCACTGTGCATTTTGTGTCGACCAACCTGACTTGGCTGATACATCCGAGTATACCATTAATATTACCACCAAAACCGGTGAGCACCGGCGCCTTGAGGCGACCGTTACCAGCATGAAAAATGGCGATGGTCAATTGAGCGGTGTTCTGTCATCTTTTAAGGACGTCACCGATCTGTTCAGCCTGAAGATGAAGGTCGGGGAAATGACAAGTTTCGGCAACATCATCGGCCAGGACAGCAAAATGCTGGATATTTTCCAGCAGATCCGCGATGTTTCCGGGTATGATTACACGGTTCATATATCCGGAGAAACCGGAACCGGCAAAGAGCTCGTCGCCAACGCCATTCATAATGAAAGCCCGCGAGCGGGCGCCTCCTTTGTACCGATTAACTGCGGTGCCCTGCCGGAAGGCCTGATCGAAAGCGAGCTTTTCGGGCATGTCAAAGGAGCGTTTTCAGGAGCTGTGCGGGATAAAAAAGGCCGCTTTGAGCTGGCCGATGGCGGCACCCTTTTTCTTGATGAAGTTGCCGAGCTTTCCAACAATATACAGGTCAAGCTGCTGCGTTTTTTGCAGGAAGGCAAATTTGAAAGGGTTGGCGGTGAGAAAACGACTTCGGTCAATGTGCGGGTGATCAGTGCCACCAACAAGAAGCTGAAGGAAGCTGTCAGGCAAGGCAAGTTCCGTGATGACCTCTATTACCGGCTCAATGTAATACCGATCCACATACCGCCGCTGCGCGAACGAAAAATTGACATTCCCCTGCTGATCGATCGCTTTTTGCGCGAAGCCGGTGAACGATACGACCGGCAACCCCTGAAAGTTTCCCCCCAGGCCATGTCCTTAATGCTGGATTACCGTTGGCCGGGTAACGTTCGCGAATTGCAAAACGCGATTCAGTTCGCTTTCGTCAAATGCAGCGGCAAGACCCTATCGTCGGAAGATTTGCCGCTGGAGCTGCGCGAGAATGAAAATACCTGTATCCGCCGCGGTCCGTCGCGCAAACTGGACATCGAAAGCGTACGATCGGCCCTGGTGCATACCGGCGGCAACAAAGCCAGAGCCGCCAAACTGCTGGGAGTGGGCAGAGCCACGCTCTATCGGTTTTTGGGTGATTACCCGGAGCTCAATGATCTATGATTAAAGGAGGCTTAAATGCTGTCGTTGGAAGATTTAAAAAAAGCGGATGATCTGATCGATGAGATCGACTGGGACTTGGGGCCCACAGAGGCCGTCAAGCTGTACCTTGAGTGGGGCAATACGGATTGGGGCAGCGGCAAATATACCATCCGTTCCAAAGACGATTATTCCACCTATTTTGTGGTCAACTGCTGGCGCAAACCCTTTTGGATTTATTTGATCCGACGCAATTCCGAAGACGCCGAGGAACTGGCGCGTTTTGAGCTGCCGGCGCGGTTCGAAAAAGACGTTTGCGAATTGAAGGGTGTATATGCACTTGAGACCGATGTCAAGGCCTGGCTTAAAGAGGAACTGGGTGTTTAACCCTATAAGCTATAGTCAGTTCTAAGTGTTTTGTTTAACCGAATCTTGCTGATGGTCAATATAAAGGATCCCGTTGAGGTGATCGATTTCGTGGGCCAGTAAGGCCGCATAGCCTTTCGCAGCAGCCAGTATGGTTTCCCTGTTGTCCACCCCTGTGTATTTCACCTTGATAAATCCGGGCCGGTTGATGATCAAGCGTTCATGATCCGGCAGAGACAGGCAGTTTTCATATCCCGCATAAGCCCCACTCGTTTCAACGATTTCCGGGTTGATGAGCACCTTGATCTCCCCGTATATACCGCAGACGATCAATCTCCTGGAGACTCCCATCTGGGGTGCCGCCAGCCCCCGGCTCATAAAGGCTTTGGAAAAAAAACCGACCAGAGAATTGTATCTTAACGTGGCGATCATCTGCTGGCTCAACGAGACGATGGGGTCGTCAATAACATCGATCGGCGTCGAAACCCGGCGC
>JAIVWA010000296.1:0-6164 GCA_049190255.1 Gammaproteobacteria bacterium
ATGCTTTCGACAACATTACCGGCAGCCCAAGTACCGATGATGATGATGAAATCCCAGAACAAGGCGCAGGAAGCTCAGATGCCCGAGAATATGACTCCCGCAGAGGTCGATGCCTATCTGGCCGGTTTAAGCGACCCACAGGTCAGGCAGTTAATGGCCCAGAAACTGAAACTGGACGCTGCCGGAAATTTGTCATCCGGGGCCGAAGGTGGAACAAGCATGGATGAACATTCTCCGGATACGATTTTTCATGAACTGGCGGACGGCGTTTTCAACGCGGTGGATCAGATAGCCTCATTTTTTTCCGGCACTAAGCGCAATTCGTTGAAAAGGAGCGCCATTCTCAACAGATTGTCGGGCGGCAAGGGCCTTGGCCATTTGGTGCTGACGGTTTTTATCGGTTTCGCCCTGATCGTCGGTGGCATTCTCGTCGAGCGTTTAGTGCTGCGGTTAACAGAAAATTTGCGACAACAGGTATTGACCAGTGTGGCCCTGGGCAAACTTCAGAGATTGGGCCGGTTTATTTCACGCCTGCTGTTGGATGCCCTGGGTGTTGGTGCTTACATGCTCGCCACCTTCATCCTGTTTATCATTTTCTTCAGGCAGGAAGAAGCCGGCTATTGGGTTGTTTCCGATATTTTAATTGCTAGTTATTATTTTTGGGTGATCATGTTTGCGGCCAAGGTGATCATGTCACCGGCTTCATCGGAATTAAGATTATTTCCGCTGCAGGATCGTGATGCGAAATTTCTTTATCACTGGATTATTCTAATCTCTCTGGTCGCTGCCATATTGGTAACCCCCGGTCTCATATTTTTAAAAACAGGTCGCAGTGATGAACTTTTTAATCTTTTCGTTATTGCATCCGGTCTCAGCGTAACAATTTTGATGATTGCCATGGTCTGGCAAAGCAGAAAAAGGGTGGCTGAAGCCATCTGCGCCGGCTCTTCCGATGGGACCTGTGTCGAATCATCCTTACGAGCAAGGCTTGCCAGATCCTGGCATTATTTTGGCATCTTATATGTAGCCGCATCCGGGACAATCTGGTTGACAAATGTGTTTCTGGGCAGCCAGGGTAAGATTATCAATTTAATTGCAAGCCTGTTTTTGATTCCTATTTTCATCGGCCTGGATCAGTGGGTTCAGCGTCTGTTGAAAATTGCCTCCGGGGAGTTGCCTGAAGTTATCGATCTGAGTGGCGACGAAAAACCCGAAACAACCCCGGGGCCCGAGGAAGATAAGAAATCGAATATCAAACATTTTGCTCCCCTGATCATACGGATTTTCAGGTTCTTGCTGGTGGTCTTTTTGCTCTTTATCGTACTCGGCCTGTGGGGTATAGATCTTTCCCTGGGCCGGATTTTTGCCGCGGATGCGTTGAAAATAATTATGGTCCTGATACTTGGTTTTGTGATCTGGGAATTTATCAAGACAAGAATTGATCGTAAGCTCAGAGAAGAAATGCCGGAGAGCGATGAGGATATGGAAGAAGGCGGCGCCGGGGGCTCGCGCATCGGAACCCTGCTGATGCTTTTGCGCAAATTCGTCCTCGCCGTCATGTTCCTAATGGTTTCGCTGATTATTCTGTCAAATCTCGGCGTCAACATCGGACCGCTGATTGCCGGTGCCGGCGTTCTCGGCCTGGCCATTGGTTTCGGGGCCCAGACCCTGGTCAAAGACATTATATCCGGCATTTTTTTCCTGATCGACGACGCCTTCCGGGTGGGTGATTACATAGAAACGGGCGGCACCAAAGGCATGGTGGATCACATATCCCTGCGCTCGTTAAGACTTCGTAACCCGCGGGGCCCGGTCCATACCATACCCTTCGGCAGTATGGGCACCGTGACGAATATGAGTCGGGACTATATCATTTCCAAACTTGATTTTCGCGTGCGCTATGACACCAACGTCGACAAGGTCAGAAAAATCATCAAGAAAATCAGTATAAAAATCATGCAAGATGAAGAGATGGGCCCGGTGATGCTGGATAAACTTAAATCCCAGGGCGTCAGGGAGTTGGATGACTCGGCCATGGTCATGCGGGTGAAGTTTAAAACCATTCCGGGTGAACAATTTGTTGTCCGCCGGGAAGTGTACCGGATGATGCAGGAAGCTTTCAGAGAAAACGGCATTGAATTTGCCCATCGCAATGTGACGGTCTATCTGCCCCCGGAAGACACAGGCCAAACAACCGGAGAAGGGCCGGAAGGGGATGCTCCTGCCGGCCGGCCTGATAAAAGATTAGCGGAGGCTGCAGCCGCCGCAGGCGCAGCAGCCATCCAGGCCGAGGAAGATGCCAAGAAGGAGGCCCAGGAGTCAAAAAAGTAATAGATTATAGACAATTTTAAATAATCTCTGCGACCTCCGCGGTCTGGAGTTGGTTGAACTGTAACCATGAAATTCCATGAAAATCGATCCTGATTCGCCAAATACGCTCATCAACCGCGAGTTGAGTTGGCTCAGCTTTGCACGCCGCGTGCTGGCGCTCGCAGAAGATCCTGACCGACCCCTGCTTGAGCGTGTCAAGTTCGCCGGCATCATGGGCATGCTGTATGATGAGTTTGCGATGAAACGTATCGGTGGGCTCAAACGGAAGATTGAGAAAAAGAAAAAGAAAAAGAAACTGTCCCACGGCGGGCTCACCCCGATCGAAGAACTGCAAGCCTGCCGGCAGGAGTTGCACGAACAGGCCCGCATCGTTGCCAGGCTGGTGCGTAGGGAGCTTCGCCCCGCTTTGACGGCAGCCGGGATTCCCATCCTGAACCACACGGAGCTGAACAAACAACAGCGCACTTATATGCAGCAGTATTTCCGTAAATCGGTGGAACCTATCTTAACACCGCTTGCCGTGGATGCTTCGCACCCCTTTCCCTTCATCAGTAACCTGGGGCTGAACATTGCGCTGGAGGTCAAGGATACCAAGAAAAAACGTAACCGCTTCGTGCGGATCAAAGTACCGGCAAACCGCCCGCGCTGGGTGCCGTTGCCCGACAACGCCGGGTTTGTACCTTTAGAGCAGGTAATTGCGTCCAACCTCGGGCTGCTGTTTCCCAAGGCGGCCGGCCTGAAGTGTTATTTTTTCCGCGTAACCCGCGGCGCCAAGGATGATCCGTGGGAGCGTGCATGCCTGGAGGACGCTGAAGTCGAGCTGGCTCCGGGCTGCCTTATCGGCATGGTGACGGCTGAGCTGACAGCCCGAAAATTTGCCGGCGTGACACGACTCCAGGTCAGTGACGACATGCCGAAAAAGCTGCAGCGCTGGATTGCCGAGCAACTCAACGCTGATCCGGAAGATATTTTATCAACAAAAAGCCTGCTGGGTCTGGCGGACTTGATGAGCTTCCAGGTGGAGGGCTACCCGGAACTGCGCGATCCACCCCATGAGCCCGTAACCCACCCGCGCCTGCGTCTGCTGGACCCCGACGACCCGGCGGAGATATTTGCTGAGATTTGCCGAGGCGACATCCTGCTTCACCATCCCTACCACAGCTTTGACAGCTCCGTACTGTATTTCCTGCAGTGTGCGGCGGTTGACCCGCGGGTGCTGGCCATCAAGCTGACCATCTACCGCACCAGCAGCCAATCGCCGATCATCCAGGCGCTGGTGGATGCAGCGCGCCGGGGCAAGCAGGTGGCCGTGCTGGTGGAAATCACCGCGCGCTTCGATGAAGCCCCCAACATCGCCTGGGGCAGGCGCTTGGAGCGGGAGGGGGTGCACGTTGCTTACGGTATGGAGCGTCTAAAGACCCACGTAAAGTTGGCCCTCGTCGTCCGCGAGGGCGAAGACGGCATTCGCCGTTATGTACATGTAGGGACCGGTAACTACCACACAGGCACGGCACGAATTTACGAAGACCTGGGCATTCTCAGCAGCGATCCGGAACTGGGCGCCAATGTGGCAGCTCTGTTCAACGAACTGACCGGCGCCCTGCCTTCTCCCGGCTACGGCAAACTGATGGTCGCCCCTCATAATCTGCGCGAGCACTTCACCGAGTTGATCCGCCGCGAGACCCGGCATTGCCGGGGGAACCGCCCTTCAGGCATTCGTGCCAAGATGAATCAGCTCCAGGACCCGCGCATAATTGGCGAACTCTATCGCGCCGGTCAGGCGGGCGTGCCAATCAGTCTTAATGTACGCGGCATATGCTGCCTGCGCGCAGGGGTCCCCGGCCTGTCCGAAAATATTCGGGTTTTCAGCACCCTCGGTCGCTTCTTGGAACACGGACGTATTTATCGCTTTGAAAACGACGGCGATCCGGAATTCTTGATCGGCTCGGCCGACTGGATGCGGCGCAACCTTGACCGCCGCATGGAGACCATCATGCCTGTTACCGACCCGAAACTGAAGCAGGAGTTGGAGCAGACTTTGCAGGTTGTCGAAAACGACAACTGCTCGGCCTGGGATATGCAGCCTGACGGCAAATACGTACAACGACGTCCACGCCAAGGCGAGGAACGCCGCGCCGCCCAGGAAGTGTTCATCGAAGTCATCAGCAGGCAATCGCAGGATAGAGAATCAAATCATGCGCAATAATTTGAAATTCAATTTACCGGACGGGTATAAAGAGCAGCAATTGATCAGCGAATTGGCCGATCAATATGCGATCAAAAAAGAGCCGGCTATTTCAGAGAGTTTTGCCATTTATGATACGTTTGACTGGCGTCTATTTAATAAATCACTTGTTTTGTATGGGTCCGGCAACAAGCTGTTTTTGCGCAAACTGGCAAAAAGCGAAATTATACATACCATTGAAATCACTTCTTTACCCAATTTTATATGGGATTTTCCCGATGGTAAATTAAAGAAACAGCTGGTGCCGATTATAAAAATGCGAGCACTTTTAAAACTTGTTGAAGTGCATTGCCGGTCAACGACTTATCGTATTTTGAACCCGGACGAAAAAACAGTGACACGATTGGCTTATGAAGAGATTCTACCGTCTCGTGAAAAAGATGCGCCGGCCTTGGCTGCTCATTTATGGTTGAAACCAGTTAAGGGATACCCCAAATATTCTCAAAATATGGCCAAACGATTCGAGGAAGCAGGATTTACAATCAGTAAAAAGGAAGACATCTATTTTAAAGCGCTGGCGGTCGTTGATAAAAAACCGGGCAGCTATTCTGCAAAATTAAATATTAAACTCGACCCTGATATGCGCGCTGATGATGCTACGAAAGTGATTTTGCACTTTTTGTTACAAGTAATGAGGATTAACGAAGTCAACATTGAAAAAGACCTGGATACGGAATTCCTGCATGATTTCCGAGTTGCCATTCGCCGCACCCGCTCGGCTTTGGGGCAGATTAAAAATGTGTTCCCGATGGGGACGACCAACCGCTTTAAGAAAGATTTTGCTTTTGTGGGTAAACTTTCTAACCAGTTGCGGGATTTAGATGTCTATCTCCTCAAGGAGGATACCTACAAAGCAATGCTCCCCCCTGTCTTGCGGAATGACATTGATCCTTTGTTTGAATATTTACGGCGAACACGATCAAAGGCCTTACAGAACGTCCTTAACGGTTTGAGGTCTAAGAAATATGTAAAGATTTTACGTGATTGGGAGGCCTTTTTAAAGGTACCGAGAGAGGATTCTGCAACGGCAGCTAATGCCAAGCTGCCGGTAATTTATTTGGCGCGGAAAAGAATCTATATGAAATACCGGGGTGTTGTAAAAGCCGGCAACCTGATCATAGAGAACACCGAAGACGAGATGCTGCATGTCCTGAGAATTCAATGTAAGAAATTGCGATACTTGATGGAGTTTTTCTCCAGTCTGTTTCCTCGCAAAAAAATTAATGTCTTGATTGAGCAATTGAAGAAACTACAAGACAACTTAGGGGACTTTAACGATCTTTGTGTTCAGGAAGAATATCTTTTGAACATTACCAAGAAATTGCCCGCAACCCATCAGCAGTTAAAAAAAACACTGGTGGCAATTGGCAGCCTGATTGGAACCTTGGATAGAGAAAGACAGGCCGTTAAAGATGCATTTGCCAAAACCTTCACAGACTTTGCATCGCCTGCAAATAGGAAGTTATTCCGGGAATTGTTCACTTTAAAACCGGGGAAAAAATGACGAATGACGAGTGACGAATGTCGAATGATGGAATCGCTTCGCTCTGTCTATTCTTTAGCTGATAAAATTCCGATTATAATTATC
>JAIVWA010000297.1:0-6152 GCA_049190255.1 Gammaproteobacteria bacterium
TCGAATTTAGAATTTGTTTCGGTTTTCGAATTTCGGATTTCGAATTTACCGGATAAACAAAACGAATATGACAAAAAGCATGATGGTTCGCAGCTAGACTTCGTTGATATTAACCAAATTTATGGATCCTACTATGTCCCCAGCAAAAATATTGTGCCACCGGATCCTATATGGTCATCTTTGCTGGATTTTAATCTTGGGTTTGTTTTTTGGCTGTCAGAGCCAGGTCCATGTTTCGGAACCACCGTCTGCGCCGTTAAATTTCGAAAAAATTCTGGTTTTGCCGTTTAAAGACGCATCGATGACTGGGGGAGAAAGTCAGCATCCCCGGTGCCCGGTATGCGGCCGGGTTTTTATTTCCGGAGAGGTGGCTGACGAGGCCGCAATTTTTTTAACGGATCAATTAGTTTCCCGGTTAAAGAGCCATACCAATTATCAGATCGTTTATACGAGACTTACGACGGCATCGCTGACGGCATTATATTCAGCCAATGAAACGACTGTGGCGACCAAAAAGGCCTTGGCCGATCGGGGACGTCGCCACGATGCGGATGGGGTGCTGGTGGGCTTTGTATATCGTTATAAAGAGAGGGTCGGGAAAGCTTATGGTGTCGAATCGCCGGCGTCGGTGGCTTTTGACATGCACCTTATCCGCGTGGCTGACGGGCGTATGATCTGGACGGCTCATTTTGATGAGACGCAACAATCTCTGGGTGACAACCTCTTTCAACTCGGTTCGTTTATTAGCCGGGGCGGACGATGGGTAACCGCTGAAGAATTGGCAAAGTCAGGACTGGAAAAAATTATCGAGAAATTTCCCAAATAATGATTATTATACCTGCAGTTGATATAAAAAATGGTAAATGTGTCAGGCTTCTCCAGGGCCGGATGGAAGATGAAACGGTGTTTTCCGACGATCCTGCGGCGATGGCCCAAAAATGGGCGAAATTAGGCGCAAAATTGATTCACGTCGTTGATCTGGACGGCGCTTTTGAGAAGCGTCCGCAAAACATCGATGCGGTTAAAGCAATAATTTCCCAAGTTGATACGCCGATTCAATTAGGGGGCGGAATCCGCAACGAGCAAACCGTCCAAAAACTGTTGGAAATGGGCGTAAGCCGGGTGATTATCGGAACGGAAGCCATCAAAAATCCCCAATGGGTGATGCAGACCTCCAAGCGCTTTCCCGGTCAGGTTGTTGTGGGTATTGATGCCCGCAACGGTCGGGTGGCCATCGAAGGCTGGACCGAAACCACCCATACCCAGGCTGTCGATTTGGCCAAACGCTTTGAGGATTGCAGCGTGGCCGCTATCAATTTTACCGATATTTACCGGGACGGGATGCAGACAGGTCCCAATATTGAGGAGACCCGGCGCCTGGCAGAGGCTGTCAGCATACCCGTAGTGGCGTCTGGCGGTGTCTCGACAATCCAAGATATTCAAAACCTGTTGCCGTTGGAAACCGTCGGCGTCATTGGGGTTATTACAGGAAAGGCCTTATACAGCGGAACGCTGGATTTTAAACAGGCATTGTCGCTGGTGCAATCAGGAGCACACCGCAAAAAAGTCGAACAGGGTATCAAAAAATAGTTGCGTCTCTGAATATAAAAAATTCCAAGCACCAAATAACCAAAGAGGAGATGGATCGTTGCATTGCGCCGTACGGCGGCAGGGCTAAAAAACTTCTTGACAAAACCATCGTTGAGAATTAGATTTTCCGTTTAACTCAGTCGATAATTATTATTGGTTATTAAAGATTTTGCGGGATCTTTTTACTAAAAATATCGGTCAAAATTGATTCCGCTCGACCCTTCCGCTAATGTTTGTCTTGCCTGTTTCATAGCAATGGAGGTTGCTGTTATTGGCAGTTTTTATTCCTGAAGATAAAATTTCAGAAATCAAGAATGCGGCCGATATTGTGGATATTGTTTCAGAAGCTGTGGTTTTGAAAAAAACAGGCAAAAACCACTTAGGTCTATGTCCGTTTCACTCCGAAAAAACCCCATCATTTACGGTAAGCCCGGATAAGCAGATATTTTACTGCTTTGGTTGCGGCGTCGGAGGAAACATTTTCAGCTTCCTTATGAAACATGAAGGGCTTTCATTTCCGGAGGCTGTCAGACGACTTGGCAAACGATACGGGATCGACATCCCGAATAGACCACTATCACCGGAGCAAAAAAGGAAAGTCAGCGAAAGAGAGAGCCTTTTTGATATAAACCGCCGGGCCATGGAATTTTTTCATCAGGCCTTAGAAAACAGCCCTGCGGGTCAGGGAGCAAGAAAATATCTGGATAAGAGGGGCATATCCTTAAAGACAATTAGTGCTTTTAAGCTCGGTTATGCCAGAGATGGATGGGATCATCTATTAAATTATTTTTTAAATAAAAAAGTATCGCCGGCGCTGCTCCAAAAATCCGGCCTTGTTGTGCCTAAGAAAAATGGCAGCGGCTATTATGATCGTTTCCGGAATCGGATCATTTTTCCGATTTTCGATGCCAGCCTGCAGGTTGTTGGATTCGGTGGTCGTGTGCTGGACGATTCTTTGCCGAAATACCTGAATTCACCGGAAACGCCTGTTTATAACAAGAGTCGATCCCTGTATGGATTTCAACGGGCCAAAGAAAAATGCAGAGACTCAGATTCAGTATTGATTGTGGAGGGGTATCTGGATGTTCTGGCCCTTCATCAGCATGGTATTGAGAATGCAGTGGCGACTCTCGGGACCGCATTGACCCCCGACCATGTCAGGCTTCTATCCCGTTTTGCCGGCCGCATGGTTCTGGTTTACGATTCGGATGACGCCGGTATTCGTTCCGCTAAGCGGTGCATTGATACCTTCTGGAAGGAGCACGTTGATTTTCGAAGACAGGACGTATTCCGGGAAGAAAATGCAGACACCCATATCCTTGTGCTGCCGGCCGGCCACGATCCGGATACATATGTATTTGAAAAAGGGCCGGAAGCGTTTCTGGAAGCTGTCTCCCGTGCACCGGGAATTATAACCTTTTTAATGGACTGTGCGGTTGATAAACACGGCTTGTCCACCGAGGGCAAAGTGCATATTATAAAGGAGATGCAGGAGCCTCTGGCAGCCATAAATGATCGAGTGGCACAGGCGTTGTACATCCAGCAACTTGCCGAACGGATCGGCATTGCCGAAAAGGCAGTATCGGAGAGAATCGGCGATGTTTTGGCACAAAAGTCGAAAGTCGGGTCACCGGGTAACCGGCCGGTTATTTCTGCTGACCCTGGACACCCAGTTGGTTTTACAGAATCTGCCGCCGGAATTGAACGACCGCGGCCTGTCGATACCGGCAACCGCTTTGAGCGACAGATCATTGCCATGATGCTTCAATTCTCTGATATTTTACCTGATATAGACAAGCTGAACGTATTGAATTATTTCGAAAATGAAACACTTAAACACATCGGGGAATTGATTTTAAAATATAACCTAACCTCAGGCGACCAGGTTTCCGAACTGATGTCCCGGGTCGATAGCGAGGCGCAACAAATATTGATTGCGTCTTTGGCGATGGGAGATGAATCCTGGAATATGAAAGGCTGTCTTCGACTGCTGGGTAAGTTTGTTGAAAGCGGACAGAAGATGCGTGACAGTGGTTTGCTGGAGGGGCAGATTAAAGCGGCAGAAAAAAGCAATGATCATGACCTGCTGTTAAAGCTGTTGAACCAAAAACAAAAAATGGCCGAACGCAGTGAAAAACAAAAAATGGCCATTTTAAGCGAGAAATGACGCTTCCCGCAGAGGGAAGAACGAATCGTTAGACGATTATTGTTTGCTGCTGATAAACTGATGTACCGGGGAGGCATGATTTTATGGCCAGAAAATCTGCTGTAAAAAAAGAAAGCAGTAAGAAGACACCGGCGAAAGCATCCACCAAAAAGGTTGCTGCCAAAAAGAAAATCGCCCAAAAGCCCGTCAAAAGGCCTGTTAAAAAGCTTGCAAAAAAGACGATTGCCAAGAAAAGCGCTGCGAACAAGAAAAGCGTTAATAAGACAACCCCAAAAGCGATCAAAACGCTGTTGTCCAAGGGCAAAAAACAAGGGTATCTTACCTATGACGAAATAAACGAGGCCTTACCGGAGGACCTATTGTCTCCGGAGCAAATTGATGAGACCTTGATGCTACTTTATGCCAACAACATTGAGGTCATTGATAAAAAGCATCAAAAGAAAGTCGTTAAGCTCAAAAAAGCCAAAGAAAAGAAGGCGGTCACCAAAAGCTCTGCCGGTCCTGACTTTGGGACGGTAACCGATCCGGTTAAGATGTATCTTCGCGAAATGGGCCTCGTCACCCTGTTAAGCCGGGAAGGGGAAGTCGTTATTGCCAAAAAAATAGAAGCCGGTGAACAGGAAATACTTCGCGCCCTTCTTGAGAGCACCACCGGAGTTGAGTCTATCATTGATCTGGGTGAAAACATTGAAGAAGGGGCCCTTCGCCCCAAATATGTGTTAAGAGATATTGACGAGGGCGATACCTACGCCGATGAAGTGGTCCAAACTGAAAGGTTTTTGGGAACCATTCGTGGTATTAAGGAACTCCATGATGAGAATATAAAGTATCGGGAAAATTTATTTTCTCAAAAAATGAATTCCGAAAAACAGCGCAAAATTAGAAGAAATATTGCCCGGCGCGCAAATAAGATTTTTGAATTGCTTAAGGATTGGCGCCTGGAGGCCAGTGTCATTGATGGTATGGAAGGAAAAATTCGATATCAAATTGGCTGGTTCGATGGGATGATTAAAAGGTCCACCGAAAGTGCCGATTTATTTGATACATCAATTACAGAGTTGCGTGACAACTTAAAAACCAAAACCAGATTTATCAGATGGGCCGGCGTGCGCAGTAATTTAACCAAAAATGAGCTCGGTACTCGATATGCGGATCTAAAAAAGATTGAGGAAGACAGCCAAGCTAAAGAAACTGAACTAAAGACCAACAGCCGTAGTTTAAAGCGGATTATGGCCAGTGTTGAAGAAGGTCGCTTCAGGGCCAAGCTGGCCAAAAGCGAGCTCACCAAAGCCAATTTGCGTCTGGTTGTCAGCATTGCCAAAAAATATACAAATCGCGGTTTGCAGTTTCTGGATTTAATCCAGGAGGGTAATATCGGTTTAATGAAAGCCGTAGACAAATTTGAATATCGCCGGGGCTACAAATTCAGCACTTACGCCACCTGGTGGATACGGCAGGCCATCACCCGGGCCATTGCGGATCAAGCTCGAACCATCAGAATTCCGGTCCACATGATTGAAACGATTAATAAACTTATTCGGACTTCACGCTATCTGGTTCAGGAGCAGGGCCGGGAGCCCAGCCCGGAGGAAATCGCGGAGAAAATGGAGATTCCCCTTGAAAAAGTTCGCAAAGTGCTGAAAATTGCCCGGGAACCCATTTCACTGGAAACCCCGATCGGTGAAGAAGAAGACAGCCATCTGGGAGACTTCATAGAGGACAAAAAGTTCATGCTTCCCTCCGATGCCGCTGTCAATATGAATCTTGCCGAACAAACCCGAAAAGTACTGGCGACATTGACGCCGCGGGAGGAAAAAGTGCTGCGGATGCGTTTTGGCATCGGGGAAAAAGCAGATCATACCCTTGAAGAAGTGGGACAGGATTTCGCGGTAACCCGTGAGCGTATCCGCCAGATAGAGGCCAAAGCGTTAAGAAAATTGAGACATCCCACCCGCAGCCGTAAGCTGAAAAATTTTATTGATACATAATTCCGGCGGAGCCGGAATTATATATTTTCGATTATATGAAGACGCTTGTAAAACTATAATCAAGGTGCCGATTGACAAAACTTTAGGATAGCGTTAGTAATTTGCCCATTAACGGGCCCATAGCTCAGCTGGCAGAGCCACCGGCTCATAACCGGTAGGTCCCTGGTTCGATCCCAGGTGGGCCCACTCCGTTTTTAATTAGATTCCGATTGAGGTGTCGATGGTATGCAATGTTGGCTGATAGAAGATCAACTTTTTGGACGTCCGGGTAAATTTTCTAAATGGCGGCTTCGGACAGTGAAATCGGGCCATGCATACCATTGCGACAAGCGCGGGTTTTAAGACCCGCGCTTTTTTAGTTATTTTCATGGTCCCTAAAATATCAGATATTATTCGTGTCCTGAATG
>JAIVWA010000298.1:0-6089 GCA_049190255.1 Gammaproteobacteria bacterium
TCCAAGAACTTACAATAGCTAATTAACCCTACAACGATAGTTATATATAATTTGACTTGATATTTAAAGCAAGGTCTGCTATACTACGATACAACCCCTAAAAAAGGAGGCAGACCATGCTACCAGTCACGCGATGCGACGAACACCTTTACTCAGTACCGAAATTTGATCTTGGCAAAGGCGATATAAAAGACTTTATTAATGAACTCAGTGGCTTTCACGAACAGTTCGCTGATTGTTTTCAGCGCAGTGAATCCAGAGAACACTTTTTTAAATACATGGCAGGCCAGTTCAGCCCGATAGAACGTAAATCAATTGAACCCATAGCCTTGGCTGTGAAAGACGGCAACGTCAGGGCCATGCAACGTTTCGTAAGCGATGCACCCTGGGACGACAATAAAATGATTGCTAAATATCGTAATCTTGTAAATGACGATCTCGGCAGCCCAGACGGTGCACTAATCTTTGATGAAAGTGGCTTCAGTAAAAAAGGCCAAGACTCTATAGGCGTTGCCAGACAATATTGTGGAACTGCCGGAAAAGTCGACAACTGCCAAGTTGGTGTCTTTGCCGCCTATGTCTCAGAGCAAGGATATGCTCTAGTCGACAAGCGGCTGTTTATTCCCAAAAAGTGGTTCACCGACGACTATTTTGAACGTCGAAGAAAGTGCAAACTGCCTGCAGACGCTGTTTTCCGCACCAAACCCCAACTGGCTGTGGAAATGCTTGGTACCATTGTTGAACAAGAAACGTTGCCTTTCAAGTATGTGTTAGCCGACTCTTTATACGGTGTCAGCCCGGAATTTATCGAAGCAGTTGAGGCCTTGCCAGACAAAACGTACTTCGTTCAGGTTCCCAAAGATACATTGTGTTGGCTAAAGCGGCCAATGGCCATCACCAAACAGTACCTTTGGGGCGGAAAAACCAGGACCAAGACCGTCTTGGTTGACCCAGACAGCAAACCGATCTCTGTGGACGCGTTAGCCGAAAATATCAACGACTATTTCTGGTACCGCCGGAAAGTGTCCGAAGGCACCAAAGGGCCGATCGTATATGAGTATACCCGTCGGCAGATCATTCTATCGGCGGCCGGGCTTCCGCAGAAAACCGTTTGGTTGTTGATCCGGCGTACACTGGAAGATGAGTCGCAATACAGCTTTTTCATCAGCAACGCAGCCGCCAGTACACGACTGAAAACGCTTGTGTGGCTCAGCGGGTTGCGATGGGCAATTGAGCAATGCTTCGAGGAAACCAAATCCGAGCTCGGCATGGACCACTATGAAGTACGAAAATTTACAGGCTGGCATCACCACATGCTAACGTGTCTGTTGGCACATTTTTTCCTCTGGCACCTGAAAATCAGGTTGGGAAAAAAAAGCACCATCTATTACGCTATCGCAGCTTAGGGTCCTGATCAGAGTCATTCTGCCAATGAAGCGCCACACGTTTGAAACGCTGATCGAGCAAATTGTCTGGATACAGAATCGAAACCACAAAGCCTACTTGTCACATAGGCGAAGGCGTATTCTAAAACTTATCAAAGAACCGTAACTAACGTTGTAGGGTTAATCATTCGTCATTCGTCATTCGAAAAAAGGAGGAAAGACATGACCACCCCTTATGAAGCCGCATATCAGCAGTCCATTCAAGACCCGGATAGCTTCTGGGGCGCCGCGGCCGAAGACTGCCACTGGTATAAAAAATGGGACAAGGTGCTTGATGATTCCGGCAAACCCTTCTACCGCTGGTTTAGCGGCGGTGAAATGAACACCTGCTACAATGCCGTGGATTACCATATCGACAATGGTCGCGGTGAGCAGGATGCCATTATTTACGACAGCCCGGTGACCGATACCATTAAAAAGTATACCTATATTCAGCTGCGCGAAGAGGTTGCCGGGTTTGCCGGTGCCCTGGCGGCCCAGGGGGTGGCCAAAGGCGATCGGGTCCTGATTTATATGCCGATGATTCCGGAGGCCGTTATCGCCATGCTGGCCTGTGCGCGTCTCGGTGCCGTGCATTCGGTGGTGTTCGGGGGATTTGCCGCCAATGAACTGGCCGTGCGTATCAATGATGCCAAACCCAAGGTCATCGTGTCGGCCTCCTGCGGCATCGAAGTGGCACGGGTGATTGCCTATAAGCCTTTGCTGGACAAGGCCATAGAAATGGCGGATTTCAAGCCGGAGCGCTGCATTATCAAACAGCGACCGATGGAAGCGGCCGCCATGACCGACGGCCGCGATCTGGACTGGGATGCGGTCATGGCCGCTGCCCAGCCCCATGATTGCGTGCCGGTGGCTGCCACCGATCCCTTGTATATTCTGTATACTTCCGGAACGACCGGGGTACCCAAAGGGGTTGTGCGCGACAACGGCGGGCATCTGGTGGCCTTGAAATGGACGATGGGCAACATTTACAATGTCGCTGCCGGTGACGTCTATTGGGCGGCATCGGATGTCGGCTGGGTGGTCGGACATTCCTATATCGTATACGCTCCCCTGTTCAAGGGCTGCACCACCATTCTTTTTGAAGGTAAACCGGTGGGCACGCCGGATGCCGGCGCCTTCTGGCGAGTTATATCGGAGCACAAGGTCAAGGTAATGTTCACCGCTCCGACGGCCTTCAGGGCCATCAAAAGGGAAGACCCCCGGGCGGAATTGATGAAAAATTATGACCTCTCTAATTTTAAGGCCTTGTTTCTGGCCGGGGAACGAACGGATCCCGACACCCTGAAATGGGCCGAAAACAGTCTGAAGGTCCCGGTGATCGACCATTGGTGGCAAACCGAGACCGGCTGGGCCATTGCTGCCAACTGCCTCGGCATACATCACTACCCCGTCAAAGAGGGTTCGCCCACCAAAGCCGCGCCGGGATGGAGTCTCCAGGTAGTGGATGAAAATACCAACCCGATCAAACCAGGAGATATCGGGGCCCTGGTGGTCAAACTGCCCCTGCCCCCGGGTTCGCTGCCAACGTTGTGGAACAATGATCAGGGCTTTCTCGATGCCTATATGGAAGAATTCCCCGGCTACTATAAAACAGCCGATGCCGGTTTTATCGATGAAGACGGCTATGTGTTTGTCATGAGCCGCACGGATGATATTATCAATGTTGCCGGTCATCGTCTTTCCACCGGCGGAATGGAGGAAGTGCTGGCGGATCATCCGGATGTGGCCGAATGCGCCGTGCTCGGTGTTGACGACCAGTTGAAAGGCCAGGTCCCCATCGGATTTCTGGTCCTCAATGCCGGGGTTGAACGTGAGCCGGCCGACATAATAAAGGAAGTTATCCAGATGGTCAGGGACCGCATCGGACCGGTGGCCTCGTTTAGGACCGCAACTGTCGTCAAACGGCTTCCCAAAACCCGTTCCGGTAAGATTCTCAGAGGAACCATTCAGAAAATTGCAGATAATAAACCGTATAAAGCGCCGGCCACCATTGAAGATCCGGCTGTTCTGGACGAAATGCAAGAGGCCTTGAACAAAATCGGGTATGCCAAGGCAAAGAAATAGACCGTGACAGAAGTATCGATTTGTACCGTAGTACAGAGATATGGATGTTGGTTTCAGGTGCAATGAAACCGGTATAAGGTTTAAGGTAGAAGGATTAAGGTCTATTTTTATACTGATTTTTTTTAATGTCTTTTACCCTATACCTTACACCCTATACCCTCTACCATTTTCTATATACCTGACACCTGAACTCGTAAACTCTGAACCTACCTAATCAGAAAAGATTTAACTGTCATGCACTATCTCCTGTTCCGCGGCTATTTCCGATGAATCCGGTTTTCCGGATTCTTTCAATGCCACATCGCGCCAGGTTCTCAGGCCGATAAGGCGCCGAAAGGCCCATACTATGACACCCAGGACAATATGAAGCCAGTAATCAATAAAACGGTTAACAACCGTCAATGAGCCTGCAATCGGGCTTGTCACGCCTACCACGCGCAGACAGCTGTAGAGGGTGATTTCCACCACTCCGGCCCCGGCGGGGGTCAACGGGAATGCCGAGGCCAGTAAAGGAATCATGGTTAGAAAAATCGCTTCAGCCGGACCGATTTGAAGATTGAATGCCAGTACCAGGCAAAAAATCCATAGGGTTTCCAATCCCCAAATAATTATGGTTAAGGCGGCGATCGGTAATAACTCTTTTGGCCGGGGCCACATACCGGTGTGAAAGGCTTGAATCATCTGTTGAACTTTTTCCGGAATCCATCCGGGAAGCTTTTTTTTGAATAAAAAAAACACCAGCATGATGGTGGTCGCCCCCACAGCAATGATGCCGCCGCCGATCAGACTCCAGGTGACAGCCCGGGGCAGGTGGGCCGAAAACAATAACCAGGATGCCAATGAGGCCAGCATCAAAATAATCCAGGCATCGATCATGCGTAAAAACACAATCGAGCCCATGGCGGCGGATCGCCGAATTTTGAAGTTGATGCGGGCTAGATGGGCTGCATACACATCTCCCAGTTTGGCAGGCACCAGATTGTCCACAAAGTTATAAAAGAAAACAAGTAACCCGAATTTGCCGCTTCCGGCCTTTATGGGCAGGTGAATCAAACATCGGCGCCAGCGCGTGCCGCGCACCAGATAGGTTGAATAATGGGCCAGGGCTCCGAGAATCACATAGCGCTTGTCGCAGGCGGCAATTTCGCGCCAAATTTCTTTTAGATCCACCCTTGTCGCCGCAAAAATAAGGATAACAATTGCGATGGCAATACTGAGATAGGTGGGCCAGCCCCATAAAGCAGGGGCTTGGTGGTTGTTGTTTAAAGAATCCGGGTTGATTGGGTCGGTCATTCGGGCTGTTACCTTCTCAAAAACTCTATAACATTAAGCAAACCAAAAAAACTAATTTATCGACGCTGAAAAGTCAACTAAGTACTTTGAATATTTCACCTCAACTTTTCGTGGAAGTGTCTTTGCCCCGTCTGAGCTTGTCGAAGGCCAGCCACTAAAAGAAGTCGCTTTAAAGCCTTAATCGCGGCTGAAAGCCGCTCCCACAAAGATAACACCAATCCTTAAGTTTATGACATGGTATTCAATATCACATCTTTGTTTTGAATTTGTCTTTTTGGTTATTGGATATTACCCTTCGACGTTGCTCAGGGTGGTGAGTCCTTCGACTTTGCTCAGGACCGTGAGCCTGTCGAACGGCTTGTCGAACCATTTGTGATTTGCGATTTGTGATTTGTTTTTTCCGGTTTATCCGGGTTAGGTGGAATTAGGGGGATTAAATCCAAGCTTGCTGGATATGGCTGAGGTGCAGGACTTATCCTGTTGTCCAAATAAGGACTGCCGGGACAGAATCAAACGGTGTCCCGGCAGTCCTTGAGCTAATTGCCGTAAACCAGCCTTGGCAACCATAGAATAATTTCGGGGAAGATGACAACCAGGGCCAGCCCGACGGACTGTAAAAAAAGAAAAGGCACTGCCGCGCGGAATATGATTCCCATGGTGATTTCCGGCGGCGCTACACTTTTCAGATAAAAAAGAGCGTATCCGAAAGGCGGGCTTAAAAAGGACATCTGCATGTTCACCATGTAGACCACCCCGAACCACAGGGACACCTCCCCGGGTGGTACTCCCGGCAGACCAAATAAGCCATCCCAGGGCAGGGAGCGCATAATCGGGGCGAAGATCGGAACCGCCAGCAGCAGAATGCCCACCCAGTCCAGGAACATGCCGAGCAGGATCAGCAGGACCATCATGATCATTAAAATGCCGTAGGGCCCAAAACCGGTGCCCAGCAGGGATTCGGTCACAAACTGCTGACCGCCGTTAACGATGTAAAAGCCGACAAAGATGCTGGCGCCGAACATAATCCACAGCACCATGGTGGAGGCCTTGAGGGTGGTCGTGGCGGCTTTGGCGATATTGGTCCAGGACAGTTTGCGCGACAGGGCCGCCACCACCAGGGCCCCAAAGGTACCGATACCGGCGGCTTCCACCGGAGTGGCGACGCCGGAAAAAATGACTCCTAAAACCAGTATCACCAGCAGAATCGGCGCGATAATGCCCTTGAGCAGTCTGATTTTTTCTTTGACACTGATCCGTTCCTCTTTGGGCAGGGCCGGTCCGTAG
>JAIVWA010000299.1:0-6075 GCA_049190255.1 Gammaproteobacteria bacterium
ATTTGGCTTTACGGTTCTAATTCTCACAACTTGCTGGTATTTAATGTTATTTCACCCATCTCATTAATTTTCATGCAAGATTCAGGTCTTACCTGACAGTATAGCATATCAAGGTCCGGTCTTGAATGGGGAACTTAGTTCGCTTCGCTCACAATTGGAATAATGGAACAATGGAATGATGGAAGTATCAGGTCACCACCCGGATGAACAAAGCCCATCGTGAAAGACAATGTCGTTTCCCAAAATCCAAAGACTTCCTTTTCTGAAGTAGTGTAGTCACAATAGAATGTTCCCCGTAAATCGCGCCAGGGCAGGTCATTATTCCATGATTCCATCATTCCATGGTGGCGGCATAAAACCAGTGTCGCTAAAAACTATATGATTTCAATATATTATAGAAATTCCGAGACGTTTATATTAATATCTTGACAAACCCGGCTGCCTTTCAGATAACATCTGCATATCGTCGCATGAATGCTAATTTAAAGGCCAGGCAAACAGGGAGGGCTTCATGTTTCTACCACTCATTCAAAACCGAAGAAGTATTCGAAAATATCACAATAAAGCCGTCGAAGAGACAACCATCGACTTGCTGGTGGAGGCGTTGCTGCGGGCACCGACTTCTATGGGAAACAATTCCTGGGAATTTGTGGTTGTCACCGATACCGAATTACTGGGCAAACTCTCCCGGGCAAAACCCCACGGGGCAACTTTCTTAAAAGACGCACCATTGGGAATCGTTGTTTGCGGAGACCCGCAGATAAGCGACATATGGATCGAAAACTCATCGATCGCATCTATTTATATCCACCTGGCGGCCGCATCTCTTAATCTTGGAAGCTGCTGGATCCAGATCAGAGAAAGGCAGCACGATGATACCCAAAGTGCCGAGGCCTATATTGCAGATGTATTAGGCCTGCCGGCGCATGTCAGGGTGCTGTCCATCATCGCCATCGGCTATCCGGATGAGAGCAAGGCACCTCATCCCAGAGACGATCTGGCCTGGAATCGAGTGTTCTTTAACAACCATGCTACCCCCTACCCCAGGCGCCCATAAAAGAAGGAGGCAGACCAATGGCAACATTTTTTATGTTCGGCAAATACACATCTGAAGCAATCAAGGAAGTCAGCATTGAAAGGACCCAGCAGGCAGTCGCTGAAATCAAAAAGCTGGGCGGAAACATGATCGCCATGCACGCCCTGCTCGGTGAATACGATCTGCTGTTCTGCGTTTCATTGCCCGGAGTTGAGGACGCGATTAAGGCCTCTGTGGCGCTGCAGAAATTGACCGGTATTTCATTTTCCAGTTGCCCGGCCGTAAACGTGGAAGCCTTTGATCAATTGATGGCGGAAAAATAGCGACACCTGGTTAGTTACCGCGGGCATCTTTTCCCGGCGACCGCAGCGTGGTGATCAGTATAAAGCCGATCACGGCCAATACGGTCAGGATGAGAAAGACCAGCCGGTAGCTTCCGGTTATATCGAATAGGCGTCCGGCCATCAGCGGGCCGAGCGCACCCCCCAGTGTCCCGCTGAACAAGACGATACCGAACAGCAGCCCGTGTGATCCGATGCCGAAAAGCTCGGCCACCATCGGCGACATTACCGTAAACAATCCGCCGTGGGCAAAGCCGTAAACGGTGGCAAAAAGAAACAGCATCCACGCCGCATGGGATACCTGCAGCCAGATAAGCCCGCACAGCAGGATGACAAAGCAGATAATCAGTGAACGCTTGCCCCCGATTCTGTCGTTCACCGTGCCCATGGTAAACCGGCCCAGCATACTCACACCGCCAATGGTTGAAAGTACACCCGCCGCAATTGCCGGGGGCAGGCCAAGATCTCTGGCGTGGGGCACGATATGCACAACAATGGTCAGCAAACAAAAGAAAACCATGAATTCGGCAAGACATAAGGTCCAAAACTGTCTCGTCCGGCACGCCTCACTCAGCGACAGACCGCCCTCCCCGGCGACGATCGCCGTTGCGTCGGGCTCGCCGTTGCCGCCATCCGGGAGCATACCCACACTCTGCGGATCGCGGCGCATCACCTGGGCCACGGCCACGAGCGCCACCAGGGCGGCCGCACCAATAATAAGGCAGGCGTATCGCCAGCCAAAGGCGGCAATCAGGGCTGTGGCTATCAAAGGCACCAAAAGCTGGCCGCAGCCGGTACCCACCTTGACAATGCCCGACATCATGCCGCGGCGTTTGACAAACCAGCGTGCTATGGTGGACAGTGTAATGACGTCATGGGTGCTGTAGCCGATACCGACCAGCAAACCGTAGAGCAGATAGAGCTGCCAGGGCAGCTGCATGTAAGACAGCAGCAGGTATCCGATCCCCAGCGAGGCTCCGGCCACCGTGATAAGAATTTTAGGACCGATCCGGTCATTAAGCCGGCCGGCCAGAATGCCGACGGCTCCCATGACAAAAAAGGCCAGTGACGAGGCTCCCGCTATCGTCGTCCGGGACCAGCCGAATTCGGCCTGAAATTCCCTGAAAAATACCCCGTAAGCAAACAAGGCGCCAATACTGACCGCTTGAATGGCGAAACCGGCGGCCACAATATTGTAACCGTAAAAATATTTTGATTTCACGCTATCTCCCTGATTCTCCCCATATTAGGCCCTTAGTGGCGTTTTTCTGACAACATGTTGTAAGAAACTGAAGGTTTCAGGTGTCAGTGTTCAGGTGTCAGGATTTAGCACCTCGGTTTCCTGACACCCGAAACCTCGTATGAAACTCCGCCTGGCCGGAACAGTGAAAAGATTGAACTTTTTAGTTAACTCCTCATATGAAACTACATTGCCAAAGTTTCTTTTTCGATTAGACCGGCCGTTTTTTTGGCCGGTGGCTGGGCTGACACCTGACACCTATAATATTGTCTTATTTGGTTTATCTCACGGATTGTGATATTTTTCAACGAGATGAAATAGAAATCCAATACTCTGTTTAGGAGGCGCCATGACCTATGACGAATACCTCGCAAGCATCAAGAACGCACAGCCATCTTCAGAACTTTCCGAAACGCTTCGATCTTTGTGGTGGGATAAAAAGGGGGAATGGGATACGGCCCACGCTATCGCCCAGGAGATTCCGACCACGCAAGGCAGCGCTGTGCACGCCTATCTCCACCGGGAGGAAGGGGTTTTGTGGAACGCCGACTACTGGTATTCCCGTGCCGGCAGAATGCGGCCGGCCATACCGTTGGAAGAGGAATGGCAGTTGCTTGTCGAAGAAATGCTGTAGAATTCATACAAGCGTAAATAAGTTCCAGGCTTTTTTATTTGCTTTAAGTTGATTATGGCTTATTTTACGAACATATCATTAACTTAAGGATTGGTATAATCTCTGTGGGAGCGGCTTTTCAGCCGCGATTAAACGATTATAGTTTTAGAGTGACTTCTTTTCGTGGCTGGAAAGCCACTCCCACGAAAAATTGACATTAAGTTAATGACATTGAATTGGTGCTTGGCCTGCGACGAGCTCAGTCGTGTCGAATTTTCTCAATCATGCACACAACTGAACTGAGATATCCATTACTATTAAATGAGGAATCCTTATGGCACAGAAATTAAATAAATACAGCTCACGTGTCACCGGCCCGAAGTCACAGGGGGCATCGCAGGCCATGCTTTATGGTGCCGGGTTGACCGACGAGGATATGGGCAAAGCCCAGGTGGGAATCAGCAGCATGTGGTTCGAAGGCAATACCTGCAACATGCATTTGAACCATCTGGCCGCCAAAGTCAAAGAAGGCGTTGAGGCGGCGGGGCTGGTGGGGCTGCGCTTTAATACGATCGGGGTCAGTGACGGCATATCCATGGGAACCGAAGGAATGAGCTATTCTCTGCAGTCACGGGACCTGATTGCCGACTCCATCGAAACGGTCATGCGCGCCCAATGGTACGATGCCAACATTTCACTGCCGGGTTGCGACAAAAACATGCCCGGGTGCCTGATAGCCATGGCCCGCATCAACCGGCCGTCGCTGATGGTTTACGGCGGCACCATTCGCGCCGGTCATCTGGATGATGTAAAACTGGACATTGTTTCGGCCTTCCAGAGTTACGGCGAGTATATTGCAGGCACCATCGACGAGCAGCGCCGCCAGGCTATTGTCAAAAACAGCTGCCCGGGCGCCGGCGCCTGCGGCGGCATGTATACCGCCAATACAATGGCATCGGCCATTGAAGCCATGGGCATGTCGCTGCCTTTCAGCGCCAGCCGGCCGGCCGAGTCCTCCGAAAAACTGGCCGAATGCGCCCAAGTGGGTTCCGCCATCCGGCATCTGCTGGAAGCCGATATCAAGCCACGGGATATCATGACTCGCAAGGCTTTTGAAAACGCCATGGTGGTCATAACAACCCTGGGCGGATCGACCAACGCCGTGCTGCATCTGATCGCCATGGCGCGGGCCGTGGATGTCCCCCTGACCATCGATGACTTCCAGCACGTCAGCGACCGGACCCCGCTGCTGGCCGATATGAAACCAAGCGGCACCTATGTCCAGGAAGATTTGGACGCAGTCGGCGGCATTCCGGCCCTGATGAAATATCTGCTCGAAGCGGGAATGCTGCACGGGGACTGTCTGACGGTCACCGGCAAAACCCTGGGCGAGAACCTCAGAGACGCTCCGGGGCTGGCCGAAGGCCAGAAGATCATCAGCCCGCTGGATAAGCCGGTACATAAAACCGGGCACATACAGATCCTGCGGGGCAACCTGGCACCGGAAGGGGCGGTGGGCAAGATCACGGGCAAAGAAGGCCTTTCTTTTACCGGTCCGGCCAATGTCTTCGATTCAGAGGAACAGATGCTGGAAGCCCTGCAAAACAATCAGATTAAGAAAGGTGATGTGATTATCATTCGCTACGAAGGACCCCAGGGAGGACCCGGCATGCCGGAAATGCTCACCCCCACCTCGGCCATTGTGGGGGCCGGTCTTGGAAAAGATGTGGCCCTGCTCACCGACGGCCGTTTCTCGGGCGGTTCCCACGGCTTTATCGCCGGCCATATCACCCCCGAAGCCCAGGCGGGCGGACCCCTGGCACTGGTAGTCAACGGAGATCAAATTACCATCGATGTGGTAAAAAACACCCTCAGTGTTGCGCTGAGCGATGAAGAACTGACGGCCCGGCGCAAAAGCTGGACCCCACCGCCCTTCAAGGCCATCCGTGGAACGCTGTACAAGTACAT
Source organism: Gammaproteobacteria bacterium (assembly GCA_049190255.1). Lineage (GTDB taxonomy): Bacteria > Desulfobacterota > Desulfobacteria > Desulfobacterales > JAFDCJ01 > JAFDCJ01. The sequence goes on from JAIVWA010000299.1 coordinate 5,199, forward strand.
CAAAAATGTCAAATCCGCTTCGGAGGGCTGTGTCACCGACGAGTAAATAGAAGCTGACGGTTTGCGGCCGGTTACAGCGCGTAGAGATCGTATTCCTTTTCGAAGCGGGTGATGTCTGATACATACTGCAGGGTCTGATCGATATCATCCAGACCTTTTATCAGCTGTTCCTTGGCCCCGGGCTCAATGTCGAAATTGAACGCCATCGGGGCGGTCCCCTGAAACACAACCTGCTGTTTTTCCAGGTCCACCGCCGCCTGCAATCCGGTGTGCTCATCGACCAATTTAAAGATGGCGTCGACTTCATTTTCCGACAATTCAATCACCAGCAATCCGTTTTTGGTGGCATTGATTCTGAATATATCGGCAAACGCCGGCAGGCGCTGACCTCCCGCCTCTTTCCAGGGGGCTATAATCACCCGGTAACCGTCCTGAACCAGGGCCCAGACGGCATGCTCCCGACTGGAGCCGCAGCCGAAATTATTGCGGGTCACCAGTATGGAGCGGCCCTCAAACCGCGGCTGATTGAGCTCGAATTCCGTATCGGACTCGCCGCTGGCGGTATAACGCCAGTCAAAAAAAGCATTCGGCCCGTATCCGGTCCGCTTAATTGATTTTAAAAACTGTTTGGGAATGATGGCATCGGTGTCCACATTGGCCCGGTTGAGCGTGGCAACAATGCCGGTGTGGGTGGTAAAGGTTTTCATATTTTTCCTCTTACACTATTAGCCGGTAACAATTAACGAATAACCCTTAATCCGGATAAACCGGAAAATGCCTGAGAAAAGAAATGCCTAAAGTGCATTTTAGGCATTCTGTTTTTAGGCATTTCTTGGGGCAACTTGATTTTGACCCAAAAAGATCTCGCCACATAATG
>JAIVWA010000300.1:0-6057 GCA_049190255.1 Gammaproteobacteria bacterium
TGACTGAGCGAAGCGAAACCACCCTTCGACATTCGATATTCGATATTCTGCGGTTCTGCGGTTCGCTTTTAACTTCGTGTAGTTTCATACAAGAGGTTCAGAGTTGGGAGAATCGGGTTAGATGTCAAATCTGAGTAGGGCGGGCCTCCGTGCCCGCCGAATTCAGGTCATCGCGCACCCCAGGATATAGTCGGCACAGAGGCCGACCCTACTTTGCGGAGTCTAATTCAAGAGGAAACTTCATGAAAAATATAATGGTTACCGGTGGTTGTGGTTTTATCGGAAGTGTTTTTATTCGCTCCATGCTGTTAGATTCCGATTTTAAGGGCCGCATCATCAATGTAGATAAATTGACCTATGCCGGTAATCCGGAAAACCTGGCCGATATCGCCAAGACAATCCCCGGGCGCTATGTTTTCATCAAAGCGGACATTTGTGATGCTGAACCCATCAGCCATGCTTTTGACGCTTATCAAATTGACGCCGTCTGCAATTTTGCCGCGGAATCCCATGTGGATCGGTCCATTGTGGCGCCGGGTGCTTTCATCAAAACCAACATCGGGGGAACATTCAATCTGTTGGAAATCGCCCGTCGGAATCTGGATCGGCTGGTGCTTTTTCATCATGTGAGCACCGATGAGGTCTACGGTTCTCTGGGCGACAGCGGATTATTTACCGAGCAAACCCCTTACAGACCCAACAGCCCCTATTCGGCTTCCAAGGCCGCCTCCGATCATCTTGTGCGCGCTTACAGCAAAACCTATGGCATGCCGGTTACCATATCCAATTGCTCTAATAATTACGGCCCGTACCAATTCCCGGAAAAATTGATACCGCTGATGATATTAAACGCCCTGGAAGATAAGGCCCTCCCGGTTTATGGTGACGGCAGCAATGTAAGAGACTGGCTGTATGTGAAAGATCACTGCCGGGCCGTCTGGGAAATAATGAAAAACGGCACCCGGGGAGAGACCTATAACATCGGCGGTCGTTGCGAGATGGCCAACATCGACACGGTAAACATGGTTTGCGATTTGCTGGATAAAATTAAACCCCGAGACGATCAAACATCCCGCAGGGAGTTGATTGAATTTGTTAAAGACCGACCCGGCCATGATTTAAGATACGCGATAGATAGCAGCAAACTGGAAAATGAGCTGGGATGGGCTCCCCTGGAATCCTTTGAAAGCGGGTTGAAAAAAACCATTCAGTGGTACCTGGATAGCTCGCAATGGGTTGAACGGGTGAAAAGCGGCGAATATTTGAAGTGGATAGAGATGCATTATAAATAGAGTGTTGCGCGTTGCGAGTTGCGGGTTACGAGGTTCGCGTTGCGGGGTACGGGTTTCGGGTTACGCGTTGCGGAAATGGTTGATTGAGTTGATAGGTTGAATAGTTGATTAAGGTAAGAAAGTTGATTTGATTAATTCAGTTGATTAATTGACCCATTAAATTGATGGGATGATCGGCGATAGAGAAAATGAAGAATCAACTTAATATACTTACTAAACTCAATAAACCAATCAACTCAATCAACCAATTAACCCAATCAACTTAATCAACTATTTTCTGCAGGTAACCAAAATGCGGGACGCTAAAGACTACATTATATTTCCTCTGGACGTTGCGACCTTTGATGAGGCCAAACGATATGTTGAGCTTCTGGCCGATCGTGTGGGATTGTTCAAAGTGGGACTTGAGCTTTTTATCCGCTCCGGCCCGGAGATTGTTCGGTTTATCGAATCAGCCGGTTCGGCCGGAGTGTTTTTGGATCTGAAGCTGCATGATATTCCGGCCACCGTATCCCGTGCCATGGACGGGGTCGCCGATCTGGGCGTACATTTTGCAACCGTTCACTGCGGTGAAACCCCAAAAATGCTGGAAGCCGCGGTGGCCGGGAGCAGGGGAGAAGTTCACATTCTCGGCGTAACGGTGCTTACCAGCGTGTCGGCGGAAGATATCGAAACTGCCGGATACCGCTCTGAGTTTTATCCGGATTTATCCGGACTGGTTTTAAAGCGGGCTCGAATGGCCCAAAAAGCGGGGTGTGCCGGCGTGGTCTGCTCCGGTCTTGAAGCCATGGTAATCAAAGAACAGATTGGAACTGATTTTATCACGGTTACCCCGGGTATTCGTCCGTCGTGGGCGGCCGGCCGGAAAGATGATCAGCAGCGGATCACGACACCGGCCCAGGCGGTTGAAAATGGATCCGATTATCTAGTCATCGGCAGGCCCATAAGAGATGCTTCAGACCCCCGGGAAGCCGCCGGGCGGGTTGCCGATGAGATCCAGGCAGCACTTAGGAATGACGAATGTCGAATGTCGAATGAATAATTAAGGAATTCTGTCGATTTATATTTTTAAAAAGATAGAGCGAAGCGATTCCACCATTTGTCATTCGACATTCGTCATTCATCATTCCGTTTGCATGAGTCGGCTCGCGGTACATGCGCGGCAAGAGCCCGAACGGAATCTGGCGGCATCTGACAGCGACAGGACGCCGACGATTTCTGCGGGATCGGACCCATGTACGAAGATGCGTTGAACATCCCTGAGCAGCATTTGCTGGATGGCATCGGATAACTCCGCTTCCCCGTGACAGGATTTTACCGGTGTGCTCATTACGATATCGGCTTCGACGTCCACCGCAACACCGTGTTTGTAGGCCACGATCAGATCCGATTTGGATACCACCCCCACCGCTTTGTTCTGTGTATCTGTAATTAAAACCGCACCGCAGCGGTGTTCCGTGAGTCCTTCAATGACAGTCACCAGAGCGTCATTTTCATGGTAGGCGGTCACAGAGGCCGTCATGACGTCTTTGACTTTCAATCGCCGGTAATCATCTTCTGCTTGGCGACGTCTGGTCTTCAACAAACCTTTGTCGCAGGCCCGGCAGTAGCGATACAACAGCCCGACAATATCCGGATATGCTAAAACCCCGATGACCTCACTGGCGTCCGCGCCCAAAACATAGAGCCGGTGAACTCTGTTGTGCTGCATGACATCCAGAGATGACTCCAATTCATCGTCGGGATAGCAATAGAGCGGCGGGCCAACCATGATGTCTTCCACAGGCGTATGGGTTGGAAATCCCGCGTAAAAAGCACTCATGATGTCGGTTTTAGAAACGATTCCAACGGGGCGCTGTTTTCCGTCGATAAGCAGAATCGAGTTGATTTTGTATTTGATCATGCGGTTGATGCAATAATCGATGGGTGCGCTCTGGGGTAGCTTGATCACCTGTCGGCGCATGGCCTCTTTGACTTTAATGCCGCTTAACACATGTCGTTTTTTAACACGGGGCATGGAATGACCTCGGAATTCGGCAACCCTTATACAATGAATTTTTCCAATAAATGGTGAAATACATCAGATACGTAGACGATGCCGACGATTTCGGGGCCGTCGACGACCGGCAGCCGCCGGATATGTTTTTTAATCATAATATCGGCGATTACCATTAGATGGGAGTCCGTTGTGATGGTCACCACTTCAGTGGTCATGATGTCACCGACCAGAATTGATTTAACCTTATCAAGCTGTTCGTCGTACAATTGCGACGGGTCGATGTCTTCCATCTCCCCCCAGATGTGAACATGCTTGGGTTGAATGAACAGCAGAATATCATACATGGACAGCATTCCCACCAGATGATCGTCTTCGTCCGTAACCATCAGGCCGAAAACCTTTTTCTGCTCATCCTCGATCGCGATTTGAAAATGCTTGACGGCCTCAGCGATGGTATCGCCGGGGGATAGCGTATGAAATCTGGTCTGCATAATGTCGCGGGCAATCATTTATAAAAATGCTCCTGAATTCCTGATGCGGGATTAGGGGGATCTGCTTTTTTAGAGCTGTATATAGCTCCAGAGAGTTACTTATCGCTGTGAGATGCAGATTATCCTCTGCTGATATCGAAGGCGGGGCTACTTGTCAATGTCGATTTTGATGTCGTTCCACAACGACCAGCCAAGCTCAGTGGAAAAAATGGGGACGCCCTTCTGTTTTAAAGTTTATTTTCTATCTGATATATTTGGTTTGTTTGCAGCAAAACGTCTCCAGGCGAGAGAGCGGTATCGCTCTTTTGTACAAAAAGGAATCCCGCAGGGCCGAAGAAAAGATCTGACGGGTGGCGGCTTGCTGCGCAGTGCCGGCGGCTGGTTGAACGTAAAGGCGCTTCGGGAAGCCAAAATTTTTTACAAGAGTGATGAACGCATTCTGGGAGACAGCGATTTTGTAGATAGCGTGCTGGCAGTTGCTGACGAGAAAATGGAGCGAAAATATGCGCTTCAAGCGGCGGGTCTGGATTTGGATGTTCTGGCGGAAATTGTTGCTGGAATAACCAGCGTCAAACCTTCCAGGATTTTTAGCCCTGGAAAAAACCGAAGCAGAGTGCGGGCGCGAAGTCTTTTGTGCTTTTGGGCTACCAGAGAGTTGGGTATTACCTTGGCGGAGTTGTCCCGCCGAACCCGCATATCTCAATCCTCTATCAGTATGTCGGTTCATCGCGGTGAGCAAATCGTTGAAAGAGAAGGGTACTCATTGTCGAATGAACTGAAACTTAAAAACAGAAGGGCGTTAACCGGACAGAAGGATGTCCCCTTAACTATTCAAGCTTTGACCCTAGTTTTGCATCCAATACCTGAAGCAATACGTCGTGCATCACATCAATCAAATATAACGGCAAGGACAACAATTTGTAGTTAACCGTTTGAACTTGTTGTTTTTGCCTGGCCCGGTAGCTTAAATCCTGAACGCTTGGCGGATTTAAGTCAAAGCGGCAGGTTAATGTGGCTTTTTTATCTATGGCAAACTGCTGCAGGGATTTCATGGTACCGCTTTTTCCCGCTTTGACTTCGATGGGAACAATTGTTTTGCCCGTAGATGTGACAAAATCAACCTCGGCATTGCCGGTTTTACCCTCTCTTAACCAATAGAAAAGGTCGGGAGGTTCGAGTCCTTCGAATCGATAGGCCAGATGTTGCGCAATAAACTGTTCAGCAAGAGCACCTTCGTTTAACAGCGTGCGCTCGTCCAACGCTGATATGTGTGACCACTCCAATCCATTGAGATAATTTAGCAAGCCGATGTCCAGAAAATAAAGTTTGTAAATTTTCTCGTTGATTCCGGATTTTATGGGTATGCCGGAGCAACTGCTGTGGTAGGTGGGAAGAAGCAATCGCGCCTTGGTCAATAATTCAATGGCCTGTTTGAGATCCTTGGCCCTGTCTTCCCGTGAAATATTGGCATATTTAACTTTTTCCCCAACAGTCCTCGTAATAGCATTGAATACGGTGTGTATTCGACTCAGGGTTGGTTCACGGCTGTATTTTGCGAAATCGTCTTGATAGGTTTGAATAATGGAGCGATGAACGTCTCGGGTGTTTAACAAACTGCTGCTTTCGCAGAAAGCGAGGATGCTTTCGGGCATGCCTCCGATATATAGGTATTGCCGCTGCCGTTGCAGCAGTTTTTCATGCGCTGTTTGGGGCAGCGGCTGGCTTAACTGAAAGCCTTCTATGTAAGAAAGCAGCATGTCGTCTCCCATCGCCAGCAGAAATTCCTCAAAAGTCATGGGGCCCAGGTGGAGGTATTCGACCCGGCCCACCGGCATGGAAAAGTCGTGCTTTGCTAGAACAAATTCCAACAGGGAGCCGGCTGCCACTACCGGCAATTGTGGCATTTCTTCACGAAAATAGCGCAGTGCGGCAATGGCATAGGGTGTGCTTTGAATCTCATCAAGGAACAGCAGGGTGTTTCCCTGACGCAGGCTCGTTCGGGCCAGCAATTCCAGTTCCGGAATGATTATGTCGAGGTCATTGGTCCCGAAGATGCCATCGAGATTCCCGTGTTTTTCAAGGTTGATCTCGGCCAATTTCAAACCTTGCGATCGGGCAAAGTTTTGTACCAGAGTGGATTTGCCTACTTGTCTGGCGCCCCGAATGACAAGGGGCTTTCTTCGCGGTTTTTGCAACCAACGCGTTAATTGATTTTCCATTAATCGCTTCATAGCGTCACCTCTTTTATTTTCTTGGACCAGATAAGCTAAAATAC
>JAIVWA010000301.1:0-6044 GCA_049190255.1 Gammaproteobacteria bacterium
TAGTCATTAGTCAATCGTCATTTGAGGAAGTCTTCCCAATATGGCCGCTTTAATTTTGGCCACCTGATCCGGTTCATCTATTTTTTGACCGTTTAAATCCCAGACATAAAACACATCAACTACCTGGTCCGCTTTGGTTGCTATTTTGGCGACCCAGATGTTAAGGCCGCAAAGAAAAAGCGCATCCGTGATGCTGAACAGCAGGCCGGGATAATCGTAAGTGAAGACTTCGATGATGGTAAAAAAGCTGGAGCTTGTATTGTCCACCCTGACGCGATGGGGCTTTCGGGATACGCGCTGACCGAATTGACCGAAAACAGGTACTTTTTTTTCCAGCGCGGCGGTCAAATTTAGTTTGTCTGCCAGGACGTCGCCAAGTTTTTTTTCGGCCCGCTTCCACTTCTCAGCTTCCAGGATTTGGTCCGGCGGCGGCTTAACCTCAAAGATATCCAGGGCGATGTTGTTGCGCCAGGTAAAGGCCTGGACATCAAGAATATCAATGTTGTGCAAGGTAAACAGCCCTGCAATTTTTGAAATAAGACCGGGGCGGTCTTTGGCGCAAATGGTCACCGTTCGGGTGTTGGCATCGGGCGAGCGTTTGATATTCCATATAAATTCATCATCGCCCAGCCGGTCGTAAAGTTTGATATGGGCCGTCATCTCACGGGCCGGCATATACAGCAGATAGCGCGGAGACATAACCTTGAGCAGTTCTTTGATATGGCTTTTGGCCTTCTTCGTTCCGGCTGGGGCGATGATTTCATTTTTCTTCTGATCAACGATCGCAACTGCCTCGGCAGACGCCAACTCCCCTTTGTCAAGTACGCTTAAGACCTTGAGGAAAAAGTTCCTCAGCAGGGCTGCCGTCCATTCGTTCCAGGCCATGGGTCCCGTTGAAATGGAGTCGGCGACGGTCAGTAGATAGAGCATTTTGAGCCGTTCAATATCCTTTATTCTCCGGGCAGCTAAGATGGCCGTTTCTTCATCGTAAATATCCCTTCGGGTAGCGGTTTTAATCAGGAAAAGGTGTTGCCGGACCAGAAAAGCAATGCTGGCCACATCTTCAGAACCGAGTCCCCTTTTGGTGAGGAGCTTTTTAATAATGTCGGCGCCCGATTCCGCATGGCCCTCCTCGGCCTCTCCTTTTCCGATATCGTGAAGCAACATCGCCCAGAGCAAAAGCTTTTTATTCTTAATCTCTTTGTAGATCTGTCCGCATAGCGGTTCCAAACTGCTGTCTTTGGCCGTGCCGAAGTTTTTAACGGTTTTTACGGTTCGCAGTAAATGCTTGTCGACAGGGTAAAGATGATATTCATCGTATTGGATGCGGTTAACGATGCTGCGAAACTCCGGTATAAACCGCACCAGAAAGCCGGTGTTCAGCATTTCATTTAGAACATTGAATTTCGGTGCCGGTGCCACCAAAATCCGCTCAAAAGATTTGACGATGGGCATGGATTTTCTAAATTTTGCATTTACGAGGTAAAGAAAATCCTTTACCAGTCTTTTGGCCTCGGCACTCAAGGGGATCTTTAAGCGAGCGCTTTCTTCAAATATCTGCATCAAAAGGATCGGGGATTCCATAATTTTTTCCGGTGTTTCAAAATTAAGCATTCCCCACTTGATAACTTCCAGACCTTCCACCCGGGTCTGCTTCTGTGATTTTCTTTTGCGCGTGCGCTTTTTTTCAAACCCCAGTTCATGCAGAAACATCAGGTGCTGCTGTTTTAAAGATTCCATGCGCCCGTGAAGCTCACCCAGAAATTTTTCCACCGGCTGTTGACCGTTAATCGGTTTATAATTCATTGCATCGGCCAGCTTGATCTGGTTTTCAAAGTTCAGCTGATCACATTTCCGACCACAGAGATGATGGATGCGGTTGCGCACATTCCAGATAAATGACAGCGAATTACTTAAGGTTTGAAACTCTTCATGGGAGAGCAGTCCAAAATATTCAAAATCTCTGGGCTGCTTCATATTCATCTCTATCTGTCCGATCCACAGCATGGTATGATAGTCCCGTAAACCGCCTTGTCCCTCCTTGAGGTTGGGCTCGAGAAGATAAGCAGAGTCGCCGAATTGAGCATGCCGCGCATTATTTTTTTCAACCAGCCAGTTAATAATGGTGCGGGATTTTTTCCCGATTATCTTCTGCCGCATTTGGTTCATGAGGTCAGAATATATCAGTGACCAGCCGCAAATAAACCGTGCGTCCAGTAGCGGGGTTAAGATTTCAAAATTTCCGGAGGCAAGGCTTATGCATTCCTTCAGGGAACGGGTGGCGTAACCGACATCCAGGCCAATATCCCACAGGGGATAAACCATCTCCTGGATCAGATTATCTGCCTCGGTCGGGACCTTTTTTTTAAAAAGAAACAACAGATCCACATCGGAATGAATGCATTGTTCTTGCCGGCCGTAGCCTCCCAGGGCAATTATGGCATACGGATTTTTACTGATATCCATGCGCGGGCCGACCATGCTGGACTCAAATGCCTGCTGAAAATAATCGTCCAGAATCCGGGCATGCCGCTTTAAGAAATCGGGTTCTTTACCTTGCAGAAGACGGGTAGTTAACCGCTCGGTTTTCTTTTTCAGCCGGCTGGCAGTTTTTTGGTGGATAGTTTCCATTGCACACATGGGATTACTCATTCCAATTGCCTCTATAGAAGCATTATGTGTGCCAGCGGCATTGAGGATGAATAACCCATTAATATCAAAGTATTTTAAGCTAAAACCCGGCCGAGAAGGAGAGGCCCGGAAAATTACAAATTTGTAAAAAAAAGGGAAAATAAGTTACAAAATTGTAATGTTAGTTTCTTAGCGTATAGAAAAAGGTGTCAGGTTTCAGGTTTCAGAGGTTCAAGGTTCAGGGTTGACGTTTTTAAACGCTTAACGGCGGGAACTTTTCAACCTTTGAACTCTGAACCCTGAACCTTTGAACCCTCTTTTCTGACACCTGAAACCTTTAAGTGTAAATAACCTGGGGCTTATTCTGAAAAAGGAATTAATCTTTATCGTCTACGCTTTTCAGCTCTAAGATCGGATAAAGGACTGCCAGATTTCTATGACTCTTTCTTGCAGGTGGTTGAATTCTTCGAGGGGGACTTTGGCCGGTTTTTCCTGCAGACTGAGCTGGTGTGCGGCCGCGCGGTAGATCAGGTACGCATGCTTGAGGATATGGGCGGTGTATTCGTCCATGGCGCCGGTCTCAATTAAAGCCTGGAGCAGGCGGACATTATCGGTCCATTTCAGAAGACCGGCGTATTTGTGAGAATATAGCAGGACCAGATACTGCACCAAAAACTCAATGTCGACCATGGCGCCGGGATCCTGTTTCAGATCCAGGACACCATCTTCCGGTTTCAACAACTCTTTGCGCATCTTTTCGCGCATTTCGGCCACTTCGGTGGTCAGTTTTTCCCGGGATCGCCTGCGGGCTAAAACTTTTTTGCGTATGGCTTCAAATCTGTTTGTCAGAATGTCGTCTCCGCAAACCGGTCGGGCCTTGATCAAAGCCTGATGTTCCCAGGTCCAGGCTTTTTCGAGCTGGTAATTTCCGAAGGCATCGATGTGACTGACCAGAATCCCGGAGCTGCCGCTGGGTCTCAGGCGCATGTCGATGTCGTAGGCTTTCCCCGCCCGTGTATGGGAGGTAAGGATGTGAATTACCCGTTGGCCGAGGCGGTTAAAAAATTGGGCGCTGTCGATGGCTTTAGCGTCTCCCCGGGTGGGTTCATGGGTTCCGGCGTGCAAAAAAACAAGATCGAGATCCGAACCGTATCCGAGTTCCAATCCCCCCAGTTTGCCGTAGGCGACGACAGCAAATCCCTGGCCGCAGCTCTGATCGTCCAGTCGACAGACGGGAGCACCGTGTTTGGCTACCAGATGATTCCAGGCCAGTTCAACCACCTCACTGAGAATGCTCTCGGCAATCTCTGAGAGATAGTCGCTCACCCGCATCAACGGCAGGGCCCCGGTAACATCGGCGGTGGCTACCCGCAGGACATTGACCTGTTTGAAAATACACAGTTGTTCAATCTGATACTCCAGGTCCTCTGACGGTACCTGGGCCAGGCGCCGGCGCAGTCCGGTTTTCATTTCCTTTTTTTCCGGGGGCAGATAAAGGGTTCGCGGATCCAGCAGTTCATCCAGCAGAACGGGATGCCGTGCCAGAAAGGAGGCAATCCAGGGACTTGAATTGGAAAGCTTCACCAGGTGGGTCAGGGCAGTCGGGTTTTCCAGCAACAATGCCAGATAGCTGGTGCGTCTTTCAATGGTTTTGATCAAGTCGATGACCCGGCGAAGGGTCGTCAACGGATTTTCATAGACACCGATTTCCTCCAGAAAGCGCGGCACCAGTTTGTCCAGACGCCGGCGGCCGCGGGGACTCAAGGCTTTTGTTTCCGCAGCATTCCTTAAATAGTCCAGCAGTTGCAGCACCTCTTTTGGTTGTTCATAGCCCATCGCTTCCAGCGTTTTATCTGCCTGTCGGCCACCCGCCAACTCCTGCCAGATGACTTCCAGCGGGTTTTCTTTATCTTTTGGCTGTCCTTCGGTGTCAGCGGGTTCCAAAAGCATCTGAAAATGGCCGTGAACGATTTGGCGGTGTTTATTCATCCGGGCCATAAAGGAATTGATGTCGGGAAAACCCATGGAGGCCGCCAAACGCAAATTGCCTGTCTCATCAGAAGGCAGCTGGTGGGTTTGCTGATCGGAAAAAGCCTGCAGGCGATTTTCGGTATTTCTTAAAAATGCATAGGCATCGATCAGCTCGCTGCAGACCTTTTCCGGAATGTGGTGCTCAGCAGCCAGCGTCCTTAAAACCTTTAGAATACCGGTGTCCTGGAGGGCAAGATCTACCCCGCCGCGAATCAGCTGGAAGATTTGTCCGAAAAATTCGATTTCACGGATGCCGCCCGGCCCGAGCTTGATATTGTCCTCCATGCCTTTGCGTTTGACTTCCCGGACAATCATCTGTTTCATTTCCCTTAAAGATTCAAAGGCGCTGTAATCCAGGTACCGGCGATATATAAACGGATGAAGCCGTTTAAGTAAAAGGGCTCCGGCCTCCATATCTCCGGCCACCGCCCGGGCCTTGATCAAGGCATAGCGCTCCCACTCCCGTCCCTGTTGCTGGTAATATTGTTCCATGGCATCAAAATCCATGACCAACGGACCGCTTTCACCAAAGGGGCGCAGGCGGGCATCAACCCGAAACACGAATCCATCGGCCGTCAGCTGTCCAATAACTTTGATCAAGCGGCGGCACAGACGGGAAAAAAAATCTTCATTGCCCCGGGACTGTTTAGCTCCGTAGGTTTGGCCACCTTTGGGGTAGGCGAAAATCAGGTCAACATCTGAGGAGAAGTTCAACTCCCGGGCACCCAGCTTGCCTAATCCCAATATGACCAGTTGCTGTTCAGAGCCGTCTTCAGCCGTTGGAGTGCCCGATGTTGTGCACTGCCATTGATAGAGTATTTTAAGTGTGCGGTGAAGACAGGCATCTGCAAAAGCGGACAGATCAGCCACGGTTTCATTTAGATCGGCCCAGCCGGCCAGGTCGCGCCAGGCGATTCGGACCAGCTCCCGACGGCGACAGCGACGCAGCAAGCGCATCAGTTCCGCTTCATCCTCGACGTTGGCCAAAATCGCTTTAAGGCTGCGGTCATAATCATCCGGCTTCCGGCGTCTGTCAAGTTCACCACTGTCAATCAGATCAATCAGCATGGCCGGATCACGCCTGCAGCTTGCCGCCACAAATTCGCTGAAGGCCAAAACGGTTTTTGAACCTGCGATAATTTCAGGACGGGTGACAGGGGGGAGCCCGGCAGCTTCAGCCGCACGCTGGAAAGCCTGCCACCGGTTGTGGGAATCACTGATGAGTGGTTGGGGGAGATCGTAAGTCACGGTCCGTTGTCCGTCGTTTGTTGTCCATTGTCCAAACCTGGAAAATTCGAAATTCCTTAGATTGTTTACTTAATAAATCGGTAGATTGTGGGGGCAGCTTTCCAGCCGCGATCTCAGATTTTCGCGGCTGGAAA
>JAIVWA010000302.1:0-6033 GCA_049190255.1 Gammaproteobacteria bacterium
GATTTGATCCCCAGTTCGGCGGCTTTGAGCCGGCTCCGAAGTTCCCGACCCCTCACCGGCTGCTCTTTTTACTGCGCTGCTACCACCGCAACGGCGACACCCGGGCCCTGGATATGGTAAAAAAAACATTGACTGCTATGCGTCTGGGAGGAATCTGGGATCATGTCGGTTTTGGTTTTCATCGTTATTCCACAGATAGCAGGTGGCTTCTGCCGCATTTCGAAAAAATGCTCTACGATCAGGCCCTGATAGCCACCGCCTATCTGGAAGCCTTCCAAATTACCAAAGATCCCCTGTTTGCAGAAACAGCAGCGGATATCTTCACCTACGTGCTACGGGACATGACCTCCCCGCAAGGCGCCTTCTACTCCGCCGAAGATGCCGACAGCGAGGGGGAAGAAGGCAAATTTTATATCTGGACGACGGAGGAATTTCACAACGTGCTGAAAGATGTGGATTCGCGACGGTGGGAGACGATTTTACGGTTGAGTCCGGAAGGAAATTTCATGGATGAGGCTACCCGACAAAAAACAGGGGCCAATATCATCCATCTGACAGCACCTTTTAAAAATTGGGCTCAGAAAACCGGAGTGCCGGAGGCTGAGGTTGAAGCCGAGTGGACCCGGATTCGCGATCAGCTATATCAGGCGCGGGAGCAACGGGTTCACCCTTTAAAAGACGATAAAATCCTCACCGATTGGAACGGCCTGATGATTGCGGCCCTGGCATTGGGGGCCCGGATCTTGAACAAACCTGAATACGAGAGGGCCGCCTGCAGGGCCGCTGACTTTGTTCTGCAAAAAATGAAGGACCAAAAGGGCCGCCTGTACCATCGTTTTAGAGACGGCGAACTGGCGGTCGAAGCCCATGCCGGGGATTATGCGTTTTTAATCCACGGGCTTTTAAGCCTCTATCAAACAACGTTTGATCTTAGATTTGCCGAGCAGGCTCAGGAACTTCAGCAAGAAATGACCGCCAATTTCTGGGATGAAGAAAACGGCGGCTTTTTCTCCACCCCCGGGGGAAGCGTCGAACTTCCCGTGCGCCCCAAGGAGTTGTATGATGGCGCGATTCCATCGGCCAACTCGGTGGCCCTCTTCAACCTTTTGCTTTTGTCCCGATTAACCGGTAATCCGCAATTCGAAGACCGGGCCCAGGCTCAGATCCGCGCCTTTGCCGGTACGGTTAAATCTCAGCCCTCCGCCTTTACCTATTTTCTGTGCGCCCTTGACTTTGCCTTGCGCCCGGGAGAGGAAATTGTTATCACGGGCGAACCGCAGGCAACCGACACACGTGAACTGTTAGCAGCCCTGAATCTTAATTTCACCCCCAACAAAGTGGCGATCGTTAAGACAGAGCAAAACGCCGCGCAATTAAACAAATTTGCCGGATACACCGACGGCCTCGAGGTAATTAAAGGTAAGGCTACGGCCCATGTATGCCGCAACGGATCCTGCACCGACTCGACAACGGATACGCAAACCATGCTCGATAAAATCCTGGGAAAACCATCTTGATTTTGGATTTCGGATTTTGGATTTCGGATTCATCCGATTTGGGATTCATCCGATTTGGGATTCATCCGATTTGGGATTTCGGATTGAAACGGCGATAGAAAAATCAGAATGCATCGTCATTGGTTGATTCTGTTTATAGTTTAACTCAATAAACCCAATAAACTCAATAAACTATTTTGATAGCCTGGTCTTGTCTGAGCGGCGTATTCATGATATGCAGGCCCTTGCGCTCAAGTTCGGTTTGACCAAATAATTTGCCAAAAGGGAGATCGATATTAATAAATGGAACCAGCACTGATTTCACCGGCTTCAGCCACGATTCTCGGTATTCCCGCTAACATTATCTACATCCTGATTCCGTTAGCCGGCGTGGGGCTATTTGCCTATATCATATTCAAACGGCTGGCCCCTCTGCTCAAAGCCGCTCCGGATGACCGCTTTAACAGATTTGCCGACCGGATCCAATCGGTATTAAAAATCTGGCTGGCCCAATGGCGGCATCCGCGCTATATGCTGGCCGGGGTGGTGCATATATTCCTGTTTGGCGGTTTTCTGATCCTGGGTGCCCGTTCCACCCAACTTGTTTTCATCGGCTTCGTGGACGGTTTTACGCTGCCCGGTTTCGGCGGTGGCTTCGGTGATTTTTACAACGTAATAAAGGATTACGCCGCTACCTGGGTGCTGATTGCCGTCACCATTGCCGCCGTACGACGGGGAATTTTTAAGCCGGCGCGCTATGCGGTACCACCGCAGTACGGCCGTGATCATACCTGGGAAGCTTTATTGGTGTTGGGTCTTATCGCGACGCTGGTGATCAGTGAAAGCCTTTTTGAAGCCAGCCTGATGGCGGCTGAGATCCAAAAAGGGCTTCACGCGCCATTTGCAGCACCATTTACCCTGGTGTGGTTTTTCAAACACCTGGTAAGTGCTGCGTCGCTGCAGGTATTGCAGGGGCTGCATTCGGTCAGTTATTTTATCCATGAAATAAGCTTCTTTTTTTTCCTGTGCTTCCTGCCCATGGGCAAACACTTCCATGTGGTGATATCCCTGTTCAACGTCTTTTTTATGCGCCTGGAAAGGGGCAATGTCAAACCGGTGCGCTACGGGGTTGATGAGGATGGACTGGACGATCTGGAATCATTCGGGGTCAAGGTTTTTGAGGATTTCACCTGGAAACACATGCTGGACTTTTACACCTGCGCTGACTGTGGCCGGTGTTCCGACCGCTGTCCCGCCAATGCCGTCGGCCGGCCGCTTTCCCCCAGGTTTATTTCTATTAAAGGGCGCGATTATGCCTTTAAACACTACCCCTTGATCGGTAGTAATGGCGGCGAGCCGCAACCATTAATCGGCAATATTTACAGCGAAGACGAGATATGGTCCTGTACCACCTGCGGCGCCTGCGAACAGGAATGTCCGCTGGGAATCGAATATATCGACAAAATGGTGGATCTCAGGCGCGGGATGGTGGATGAGGGCATGGTGCCCCAATCCCTTCAGAAGGCTATGGGGGCCCTTGAAAAACGCGGCAACCCCTGGGGTAAGATGGAGCGCAAGCGTGCTGACTGGACCAAGGAACTCGGTGAGGATGTTCCCGTGAAAATCCTCGAAAAGGGTAAATCCGCTGAAACCCTGTATTTTGTGGATAGCATATCTTGTTTTGATGACCGTATGCAGGAGATTGCCCGCGCGACCGCAAAAATCTTAAATGGTGCCGGAATCGATTTCGGTATCCTGGGAAAAGCGGAAAAAGACAGCGGGCATGAGGTGAGACGATTCGGCGAGGAAATGCTTTTTCAGGATTTAAAGGATCAAAACACGGATGCCATTCTCAAGGCCGGGGTTAAAACCATTGTTACGGCCGATCCCCATGCTTACAATGCCTTGAAAAAAGACTACCAAGACCTTCCGCCGGTGGAGCATATCAGTCAAACCATTGTTAAAAACGTAAAGTCCGGAAATATTCGCTTACAATCGGTGGAAGACAGCTCTAAGATATATGTCTACCATGATCCCTGTTATCTGGGGCGGCACAACAGCCTTTACGATGATCCCCGGGCGGCCCTGGACGCCGTTCCCGGTTTGAAACGCATCGAAATGGAGGGTGATTGCCGTGACCGCTCCTTTTGCTGCGGCGGCGGCGGACTGATGTTGTTTTATGAGCCCGAAGAAGAGCAGCGCATGGGGGTTCTCAGAGTTGAGATGGCTAAAAAGGCCGGGGCCGACGTCATCGTGACCGCCTGTCCCTTCTGCCTGGTGAACATTGAAGACGCGATTAAAGTCGCCGGCCTGGAAGGCGAGATGGAGGCCATTGATTTGTGTGAGCTGATTGCAAAACAGTTGACAACAGAATCGTGATTTAGCAATTCAGGAATTATGGGATTGAGATAAGATAAAATTTAGGAATTGAGGGATTGAGGGCTGAGTAATTCGGAATGCGGAATGCGGAATGCGGAAATAAAAGAAAAGAACTGAAGAATTTCGGAACATCGGAATTAAAGGATTGAGATAAGATAAAAGTTAGGAATTTAGGGTTATCATACGAATGCGTTAGGTTTGAGGTTGAACGTTCTTATGAAAATCTTGGCACCTGACACCTAAAGCCAAGCAAACAATAATTAATAACTAATAACCAATAACGAATCAGGGGGAATGTTATGGAAATTTTGGTATGTGTAAAACGGGTTCCCGATACTGCCGAAAACGAGATTGAAGTTGCCGGCGACGGCAGCGACATCGAGCGGGATGATCTCGTTTATTCGGTCAACGAATGGGACAACTATGCGGTAGAGGAAGCCATTCAAATTGTCGACAATGCCGGTGGTTCTGTGACCGTCGTTTCCGTCGGTGATGAGGATGCCGAAGAAGTGGTCAGAAGAGAGATGGCCATGGGTGCCAACAACGGGATATTGCTGTCCGATGATGCCTTCGAAGGATCTGACGGTAAAGGCCTGGCGACCCTGCTCAAAGCTGCCGTTGACAAAGGCAATTATGATCTGATCCTCACCGGTGCCCTGGCCGACGACGGCGCCGGACAGGTCGGCGGAATGCTGGCGGCCCTGTTGGATGTGCCCTATGCCTCCGTGGTTAACACCATCGAAGTCATCGACGACAAAAAGCTAAAGGTTGGGCGTGAAATCGAGGGCGGCAATCAGGAAATGAATGAGATCGATCTTCCCTGTGTGCTTTCTATTCAGACCGGGATCAACGAACCCCGTTACGTCGGAATCCGGGGCATCCGCAAGGTTGCCTCGGTAGAAATTCCTGTCTGGGGAGCAGCCGATCTCGGTATTGCGGCTGATTCGGTTGGCGATGCCGGAGCCCGGGCCAAACGCGTGGATTACTTTGTCCCCGATCTCGGTGAAGGGGCTGAGATCCTTGAAGGCAGTTCAGACGAGATGGCCGAAAAATTGATCGAACTCTTAAAAGCCAAAGGAGGGATTAAATAATGGCCGGACAGGTTTTTGCATATATTACTCACAAGGAAGGCAAGGCCGATGATACCGCACTCGAACTGGTAAAAGCGGCCGGAAAAATTTATCCGGATGCTTCCGTCACGGCAATTGTTACCGGCTCAGGTGCCGATCTCGATGCGGTTTGCAATGAAATGGCAGTATCCTATAAAGAGGTCTGGAAGTTTGATAACGATGCCCTGGCCTATCCCAATGCCGAAGCCATCCGCAAACTGCTGGTGAACGTTTTGCCGCCGGATGCCGTGGTTTTTTTCGGCCATGATACGTTTGGAATGGATATCGCCCCGGGCCTTTCGATTAAGATGGACTCCGTTTTCTTACCGGATGTCGTGGATTTCGAAGGACTGGATGGTGACAGCCTTAAAGTCATTCGCCAGGAATACAGCGGACAGGTCAGCACCCATGTCAGCTGTAATATTTCCGCCGGTGCCGTTATCAATGTTCGCCCGGGTGTCTTCCAGGCGGATGAATCCGGTTCGGCCGGCGGACAGGTGGTCGATAAATCCTCTGAAGCCGGAGATCTTACAGTCGGCAGACATTTTTTGGAAATTGTCGAGGCTGAAGTCGGCGATGTTGACATTACCAAGGAGGACGTTCTCGTTTCGGTCGGCCGGGGGATCGAAGATCAGGACAATATTGAAATTGCCGATGAACTGGCCGAGGCCATGGGTGCGGTGGTGTCATGCTCCCGACCGATCGTGGATGCCAAATGGTTGGAGAAACCCCGGCAGGTAGGGACCTCCGGTCAGACGGTCAAGCCCAAGGTTTACCTGGCCCTAGGGATCAGCGGATCCTTCCAGCATATGGGCGGGCTCAAGGGCAATCCCTTTATCGTGGCTGTCAACAAGAACCCCAAAGCGCCGATCTTCCAGGTGGCTGACGTGGGGGTGGTGGATGATTTACTTGAATTCGTGCCTGTTCTGACGGAAAAGATCCAGGAAGGCAAGTGATCCACTGTCCACATTGACGTCTCGAAATTTCTACAACTGAATGAAAATATATGGTATTTTTTGAGGCCTGAGTTTTTGCCTCAATTATGGAAT
>JAIVWA010000303.1:0-6018 GCA_049190255.1 Gammaproteobacteria bacterium
TAATAAATTGTTTTACGACGGAGCGAAGCGACTTCCATAATTCGACATTCGTCATTCGACATTCGTCAATTGTTTCGGATTTCGGATTGCGGATTGTAATCAAGGGCGTAAGGTAGAAGGTGGAAGGTATAAGGTGTAGGGTGTAAGGTAGAAGGCGTAAGGCTCAGGGCTCAAGGAAACAAGGTCAAGGTTTCAGGTTTCAGGAGATAAACGGTGTACGGCAAAGGAATTTCTGGTTGTCCGTTGTTCATTTCCGCATTCAGCATTCCGAAATCCCAAATCAATTTATCTGTCTTCTGTCATCTGTCATCTGTCATCCGTCTTCTGTCATCTGTCGTCTGTCATCTGAATTCAAAAGGTGGAGCATAGTATGATCCTCGTAACAGCAAAAGAAATGCAGCAGATGGACCGCAAGACCATCGAAGACTTCGGCATACCCGGCAGGGTATTAATGGAAAATGCCGGACGGGGAGCGACCCGCTTTTTGCTTGAACAATTTAGGGGTATTGAAAATAAGCGGGTCGGCGTGATTGCCGGGCGGGGCAACAATGGTGGCGATGGGTTTGTCATTGCCCGCTGCCTGAAACAAAAAGGTATTCAGGTACATGTATATCTGCTATCCGAAGCAAACAGGGTCCAGGGAGATGCCGCGGCCAATCTCAAACTCCTGCAACCGCTGGAAGTCCCAGTCGTTGCGATCCCGGATAAAGCTTCCTTTAACAAACACCAATCCGAAATGGCCGGATTGGATGTATGGGTCGATGCCATTCTCGGCACCGGTTTAAAATCGGATGTCAAAGGATATTTTAAAACCATCATTGATTTTATCAATGGCCTCAACAAACCCGTGATGGCCGTCGACATCCCCTCGGGGCTGAATGCAGACACCGGCCAGGCATGCGGTGTGTGTATCCGGGCCAAGGCCACGGCGACCTTTGCCTTTGCCAAAACCGGCCACATCGTCCATCCGGGAGCGGCGTACGTCGGATCGCTTAAAATCGTTGATATTGGAATTCCGTCCCATATCGTCAAAGAGGTAGGACCCAGCCAATGGCTCTTGACAAGGGAAATTATCCAATCCTGTTTAAGGCCCCGGGTACCGGATGCCCACAAAGGGACGACCGGCCATTTGCTGGTTATCGCAGGGTCGCCGGGAAAAACCGGCGCCGCCGCCATGACCTCCATCTCAGCCTTGCGCGCCGGTGCAGGACTCGTAACGCTGGGCATTGCTGAAAGCCTGAATGCTGTACTAGAGCCACAGGTTCTGGAAGCAATGACGGCGCCGCTGCCCGCAACTCAAGCCGGTGTCCTCGGAGAATCCGCCTTCACCAACATCAAAAAATTAATGACCGGCAAAATATGTGTGGCCATCGGACCGGGTCTCGGACAGGCTGAGAAAACCAAAAAACTTGTCCGTAAAATTATAGCGACCAGCACCATCCCGGTCGTCGTTGATGCCGATGGATTAAACAGCCTGGCCGGCCATGTGCAAATCCTGTCGAATGCCAAAGCTCCGGTAATTCTAACCCCCCACCCCGGTGAAATGGCCCGTCTTATGGACGCCCAGGTCAGCACCGTTCAACAGAATCGAATAAAATGCGCCCGGCAGTTCGCAGTCGACTGCAAGGTGCATGTAATTCTCAAAGGCGCCCGCACGGTTATCGCGCATCCCGATGGCAGAATATTTATCAATCCCACCGGCAATGCCGGAATGGCTTCCGGCGGTATGGGCGATGTGCTGACCGGAATCATTGCCGGTTTGATAGCACAGGGACTTGCTCCTGAACCCGCCTGCCATGCCGGCGTATATATACACGGAGCTGCAGCAGACAGTTTGGCGGAAGCCATAGGACCTTACGGCTACCTGGCCGGAGATGTTATGAAAGCTGTACCCGGTGAAATTAAAAAAAATGTTTGTGGCATGTAACTACGCATTTCCGCTTCTATGGTAAGCAAAAAAAATGATATAATGACTCATTCGGTATATGAAACTCGGAATCTGGGTCAAAAAATCGGTACACTGATAAAACACCCGCTGGTCATTGCCCTCACCGGAGACCTCGGCAGCGGCAAAACCGCCTTGGTGCAAGGTTTGGCAAGCGGCCTCGAGGTGCCGGCCGAATACTATATCACCAGCCCGACATTTACCCTGATCAATGAATATCCAGGGCGCCACCCTCTGGTTCATGTGGATCTGTATCGCCTGGAAAATATCCACGATTTTGAAGATATCGGTCTGGACGATCTGATGTACGATCAGGCAGTCATAGCAATTGAGTGGGCGGACAAGCTGTTTGACAGCCTGCCGGCGGAGCATCTTGCGATTACTATGGAGATCATCGATACTGATTGCCGCAAACTAAGTCTGGTTGCATCTGGACATAACGAAGTGAATTTGATAATAGCCCTTGAAACGCAATTGGAGGGAAATCATAACCGGTAAGTTTCCAAAAGTAGAATGAGCATTATGGGGAAAAAATGAGCTTAATCGTACAGAAATTCGGGGGTACTTCAGTAGCGGATCCGGAACGCATCATGAATGTCGCCAAACGGGTGGGCAAGACCTATGATCAGGGAAATGATGTTGTGGTTATCCTGTCTGCCATGGCCGGGATCACCGACAGTTTAATCGGAATGGCGCAAAAAGTATCGGAATCACCCGACAGTCGGGAGCTTGACGTGCTTCTGGCCACCGGAGAACAAACCACCTGCGCCCTTCTGGCCATGAACTTAAAATCAATGAACTATCCCGCTCAATCTTTGATGGGACATCAGGTTGAATTGATGACGGATCACTGTTTCGGCAACGCCCGAATTCTGGATATTAAGGCCGATCGTATCCGGGAGCTTCTGGATAGACGCCACATCGTTGTGGTGGCCGGATTTCAAGGCTGCGACCCCGAAGGCAATATTACCACCCTTGGACGGGGTGGATCCGATACATCCGCCGTTGCCATCGCAGCTGCAATAAAAGCGGATGTCTGCGAAATCTATACGGATGTGGATGGAATTTATACCGCCGATCCCAATATTTGCGACAAAGCCCGCAAGCTTGATACAATATCCTATGACGAGATGCTGAACATGGCCAGTCTGGGCGCCAAAGTACTGCAAATCCGGTCGGTGGGATTCGCCAAGAAGTACAAAATACCGGTGCATGTCCGATCATCATTCAGTGAAGAGGAGGGAACTATGGTTGTCGATGAAAATTCCGGCATGGAACGTCTGGCTGTTTCCAGTGTTACCCACGATAATAACCAGGCACGAATTACCTTGAAAAAAGTTCCGGATCAACCCGGGATCGCAGCAAAAATTTTTTCGCCCATAGCGGATGCCGGGATCGTTGTGGACATGATCATTCAAAATACCAGAGCCGGGGGACAAACTGATTTGACGTTTACGGTCCCTAAAAATGACTTTAAAAGGGCCCTTGAATTGCAAAAGAAGGTGGCTGCCGACACCGGTGCGGAAGAGGTGTTCGGAGACGAAAAGATTGCTAAAATTTCTGTCATTGGTGTTGGTATGAAGGATCACTCAGGCATAGCATCCACAATGTTTTCAACCCTGGCCTGCGAAAATATAAACATTATGATGATCAGCACCTCTGAAATCAGGATTTCCTGCGTAATCGAAGAAAAGTATACCGAACTTGCGGTGAGAGTGCTCCACACCGCCTTTGGACTGGATAAGGAATAAAACCATTTCGGATTGCGGACTTGGGATTGCGGATTTGAGATTTAATACAGAGGACAGAAGACAGAGTTGGCTGAAGTCGGAATGCGGAATGTTTGCGCATAGCGCAGCCTCTGGCCCGTAGGGCCTACGCCCCGGAGGGAAGGCATGGCGCATAGCGTTAAAAAGCAAACACCCTGTAACGCGCAACCGGATAACTGAAGGCAGAGAACAGAAAACAGATATGCCGGCGTATATCGCACTGCTTTTCACCCCATGCCCTATGCGCTTTGCTCTATGCCCTTAAGCCCTTAAGCCCGTAACTCGCAACCCGTAACCCGCAACTCGTAACCCGTAACTCGCAACACGCAACTCGTAACCCGCAACGCGCAGCCATGAAGAACTTTAGCCGCGATCAACTGATATTGGCCTTGATTCTGGGGACCGTTATCCTGGGGCTCACCATCTATCGGTTTCATAGTATTTTTTGAAGTATGCTCCGATAGACCTGCATTTCATACCTAAACCGGAAAATGCCTTGAGAAAAGAAATGCCTAAAGTGCCTAAAGTGCCTAAAGTAAATGTATTCTATCTATTTTATGAAAATAGAAACTCAAGGTCCGTTATCATTTCATTGTTCTGATTTCTGGCCTCTAATACTGCCAGCGTCAACGACTTATACAAAAGACGGAGCGAAGCGACACCACAATTTTAGGCACTTTAGTGCATTTTAGGCATTTCTAAGGTTTGGAGTATACGAATACATGATTGCCCGCGACATAATGCAAACCAGGTTTCATACTCTTTCCCCCCGCGATACCATCGCTGAGGCCGTCAGGCATTTTCAAATCGCGATCAAAGATGAGCAGAAAAAGGTTTTCGGCTTGATGGTTACGGACGAAGATGATCATCTGGTGGGAATGCTGTCCATGTATGATATTCTGCTGTTCATTCAACCCAAGCATGTTCACATCTGGGGGGAGATGGAAGACATCGATCCGTCGCAATTGTACGACGAACGGCTGGAAAGGGTTAAATCAATTCTGGTCGGTGACATCATGACCCCTGAAGTGGTGACCATCACACCGGACTCCCATCTGATGGTGATTGCCGATATTATGATTAAAAAACATATCCGGCGACTGCCGGTCGTCGACGGTCCGGAAATCGTTGGTATCGTTTACGTATCTGATGTATTTCACCATTTATTGGAAAAATTCATTCCGAGGTCGTTCCATGCCCCGTGTTAAAAAACGACATGTGTTAAGCGGCATCACAGTCAAAGAGGCCATGCGTCGACAGGTGATCAAACTGCCCCAGAGCGCGCCCGTCGATTATTGCATCAACCGCATGATCAAATACAAAATCAACTCGGTTCTGCTTATCGACGGAAAACAGCGCCCCAGCGGAATCGTTTCTAAAACCGACATCATGAGTGCCTTTTACGCCGGATTTCCAATCCATACGCCTGTTGAAGACATCATGGTTGGCCCGCCGCTCTACTGCTATCCCGACGATGAACTGGAGTCATCTCTGGATGCCATGCACCACAACAGGGTTCACCGGCTCTATGTTTTAGGCGCAGACGCCAATGAGGTCATCGGGGTTTTAGCATACCCGGATATTGTCGGGCTTTTGTATCGCTACTGCCGGGCCTGTGACAAGGGATTGTTGAAGGCCAGACGTCGCAGTGAAGAGAATGAATACCTGCGCTTGAAAGTCAAGGACGTCATGACGGCCTCTGTGACCGCCTACCCTGAAAATGAAGCTCTGGTGACTGTCATTGAAGGACTCACGGAACACCGCTGTGGTGCGGTTTTGATTACCGATGCCGGGAACAAGGCGGTGGGGGTGGTGTCTAAATCGGATTTAATCGTGGCCTACAAACATGGCGTGACAGTGGATGTCAGAGCCCGGACCGTGATGAGCACACCGGTAAAATCATGTCACAGGGAAGCGCAATTATCCGATGCCATCCAGCAGATGCTGCTCAGGGATGTTCAGCGCATCTTCGTATATGCGTCCGATCCCGAAAAAATCGTTGGCGTTCTGTCGCTTTCAGATGCCGCCAGATTCCGTTCGGGCTCGTGCCGCGCCTGTACCTCGAGCCGACTCATGCAAAATTAATGATGAATGTCGAATGTAGAATGACAAATGGTGGAATCGCTTCGCTCTATCCATTTTTATTATAATTTAATCGACAGAATTCCTTCATTCGACATTCATCATTCGACATTCGTCATTCCCAAACGTCAATCGACATTCGTCATTCGACATTCCAAATCGTCATTCGTCATTCCTATTCGACATTCTTCATTCGACATTCGTCAATCTCCTCGGCAACCC
>JAIVWA010000304.1:0-6011 GCA_049190255.1 Gammaproteobacteria bacterium
CGGCCGAGTCGCTCAAAGATGATATCCCGGACAACAAAAAAATCATAACCGGTTCGTTCACTATAATCCCCAGCGTTGCATAAATTTTAATAATTTTACTACCCATTTATTACGCTGCTTTTTGCAACACATCGAGAAAACCCAAAAGATCTTTACGCACAGCATGGTTGGCGCTCATGGTGAGGGTCAATTCACCTTGTGGCCGAGTAAAACGGCCAGCTCTTTGGATGAGGCGATGGCGCAAAGTATCGAGTTTTTCAAATCTCCAGGCGGCCGGACGCTTGGGGCGAGCTCTGGAGGCCGATGGAGCCGCAAGCATCTGTACTTCACGTGACAGATTATGAGCGATCATCGAACAAAGGGTAAAAAGCTGATTACCGGCCAGGCGTCTGGAAGGAATTACATCCAGCGCGGCATCATTTTTGGCATCGCCAAAGATGCACTCCTGAGATCCGCGGCCATTGTGGAACAAGACAACATTTTTAGCCGATTGGCTTTTATTGGTAACAATAACTTTGTAGTCGAAGTTAAAATCACGTGGCTCAAAAAGGTGCAATTGCAACGGGCCTTTGCGTAGTTTTTTGGTTTTCTTTCGAGTGAAGATAAACCGATAGCGGCTATCCCAGGATTTGGGTTTCCATGCGGTTTCAAAATAAGACCATTGCCGGTCGATTTTGCGCCAGCGTTTTCGGTTTTCGATCATTTCTTTGAGCTGTGTCAGCCTTTCGAAGGGAACTGAAGCTGTAAATTTCACATGCTTGCTGTTAAATGTCGACATGATGTTCTGGCTGAAAAAAGCCGAGTCCATTCGTGATTCCAATACGGTACCGGGCAGCTGTACTTTGGCTTCCGACAAACAGTTTAACATGAATCGTTGGGCACCATTAGAATCATGCACATTACCGGGGCGATGGTGAAGGTCGAAAAATTGACCGGTTTGGGCCACGGTACAAAACAAAGGGTAGTAACTGCGGGCACCTTTTTTGGCTTTGTTAAAACCTACAGCGGTACCCTCCGCGTGCCCTTTGGTAGACTGCACAGAACCATCAAAATCAAGTGTCAGACGAGACAGGCGTTCACGTTGGAGCCCCTCTATTACCATTGATCGGCATAACTGGCGCACATTGTCTACTCCGTCTTTTTCCATATGTGAAAGAGCCCTTGAGATGGTTGAAACATCAGGCAAATTTCGTAAACCCATTAACCGGAGTACGATTGGATCATCTCGGTAGTAATCAACTTCGCGCAGGCGTCGAAAACCGATCAGCAAATGAATAATGAGCAGCAATACGATCAAATGGCGGCCAAATATTGGTGAAATATTTAAATGCGAAAAACATTTTTTAAGCCGCTGCTTCAAATTGAGTCGTTTAAACAGTAGCTGAAAAATCAGCAAACCGGAAAACGATGTTAGTTGTTGGTCTTCGAAACGGATCACTGGAATCTTATGGAATTTTGCCGTAATTTGTGCTTTACTGGATTTCACTTGCGGTGGCCTCCTGGATTAGGGTGATTGTTTGGTAGACAATCTGTTTATACCCTTATTCCATGGGCCTCCGCAAGTTATTTTACTGCTATTTTAGCACTTTTTTATGCAACTGTAGGGTTTACCGTGTCTCCTACCGCCTTAAACTCTACTCTAAGGTCGTTTCCGAGGGTCCCAACAACCACTGGACCAGAGTGAACGCCGATCCGCATCTTTAATTCCGGAATCTTCTGTATCGTTTCGCTGATGTGTTCGCTGAACGTGGACAGCTCACGATGGATAGCGTAAGCAGATCGGATCGCTCGCTGAGGAGCATCCTCTAAGGTAATTGGTGCACCAAAAAGTGCCATAATTCCGTCACCGGTCATTTCGTTGACCGTACCCTCATAGTCATGAACCTTGTGAATCAGAATTTCATATACCTGATCCATGACGGCGAAAGCCTCCTCAGGGCCAAGTTTTTCGGAAAGATGGGTAAATCCTTCCATGTCGCAGAACATCACCGTGACGTGTTTGCGTTCTCCTTCGATCCTGTCCCTCTTAGAAAGGATTTTCTCGGTAAGGCCTTCGGGTAGGTAGCGTTGAATTTTGATTAGCTTTTCATCAAAAGAGAGGTCTTTTGGAAGTGCTTCTACTGGAAAGCTTAATTTAAGGCCACAGCCACCGCAAAATTTATGCGACAGGGAATTACTGTAACCACACTCTGGGCAAATTTTTTCTAATTTGCTTCCACATTCTACACAGAAATTCACACCTTCAGGATTCGCAAACTGGCACTTGGGGCATTTCATTTTCTTGCCCTCCATCTTTAACTTAAGCCGTTTGAATCATTGTGAGGGGATTTCGGTTGTTCTACAGAAAATATCGTAATCAGGGCTTCGTGTCAATTGTATGGATACCCTATATCTTGTGGTTAGGTGGCTAAAAGGATTTTTGGGATATCTTTGCAGAAAACCAAATATCAGCCGATCGCGATATATTGAGATAATATGCAAAAAACCACGCCTTTCAAAACCTGTGATATCATGAAATATCACAAATTACGCCAAACTTTAGATACGTAGATGTAACCCCAACTCTGGTAAAAATACAGATATCCTAATCTGATATCACAAGTTTTGAAGGGCGGTCAATTCTGCATAGATGTTTACAGTATAGATAGCAAAATGATAATTAGCGATTAAGTGGTTTAATTGCAATATCTACTTGATTTTTCTATAAAAAGAAAAGGAGGTAGATATGCAATACCAGGAGTTTTTAAAAAGGTCTCAAAGAGTCGATTTTGGTTCCCATCCTCTGAATTTTCAAGGGCATTTTCTTTGCGATGCACCCAAGACCACATTCCCACCGGCCAGCCCACAATCTCAATCTGAACCTCATCTTCCTAACAAACGGGAACGATACCGTACGCGATTGATCGCAGAGATATCCAGTCTGACAGTTCCAGGTAAAGATCACTTAAAGCGCTATATCCTCCACAAGTTCCGCAACAACTGCAAACGCAACACGATCCGTGGCACGTTCACCAATGCTGTCAAATTTCTTAAATTCATTCAAAGCTACTGTCATAGCGAGCTTGAGACCTTGAGGCGTTCGGACATCGAGGACTTTGTGCAGTTCGAACAGGATCGGGGCATGTCAGCAGCGACGTTGTGTACACGCTTAGTTAGCCTGTATGCCTTCATGCGCTTCCTTGCTGATGAAGGTGTGATGAGCCAGGAGCTGCTCAAACGAAAGATTCATATCAAGCAGCCCATCAAATTGCCCAAGAGCATCGATCCGGATGATGAAGATCGTATCCTGGCCCAAATCGATAAAGTAAGAGACAAGGCCATGATCCTTTTGCTTTTGAGGACCGGCATGCGCATTGGGGAATTATTAAAGACAACGATGCAAGATATCAGTCTGGAAGGACAGCTGATCAGGATTTATGAAAGTGAAAAGACCGGCACGGGGCGGGTGGTCTTTTTTAGTAACGATGCAGCACAAGCTTTGTATCAATGGCTGATGAAAAGAAATTACTGGAAAAAACATCTATTTCATGGGCCCCGCGATAAAGCCATATCCTATGAGGCCGCCAGGGCTATATTTAAAAAATATGTGGACAAAGCAGGGTTGTCACATAAAGGGATTACCCTGCACTGCCTTCGCCACACTTATGCCACCAGTCTTTTGAATGCAGGTATGCACATTGAAGTACTACGCGACCTCTTAGGTCATCACAGTCTGGAACAAACACGGCGCTATGCCAACCTTGCGGACAAAACACGCAAAGCGCAGTACTTTAGAACCATGGCCATCATTGAAGGGAGGAAAAACAAATGAATATGACCAACGCTATCATAGAATATAGGCGGCATCTTAAAAGAAGAAGTTTTTCTTCTCACACGCTGATCAACTACATGAGCAGCATCAAGCTGTTCGTGTTATGGTTGAAGATCCCTGTTCAAGCAGTTACCCATCACCACATAGGCGCCTATATCGATCATCTGCTCGACAAAAGCATGCACCCGCAATCCATCAACAGCAATCTATACCGGATACGCGGATTTTACGACTTTCTGCATTATGAAAAGGGGTTGCCGATAAAAAACCCGGTGAAAGAGCGCTGTGGTCTTCGTTTGCCCAAACCCCTTCCCAAATACCTTCGTGATTCGGATATTGAAAAGCTTTTTAGTGTCATCAAGAAAAAAAGAGACTTGGCCATGTTCAAGATCATGTTACGCTGCGGTTTGCGCCTTGAGGAAACGGCCAACCTTACCAAAGATGCTCTTGATTTACAGCGCCAGCAGCTGATTGTGTACAACGGCAAGGGAAAAAAGGATCGGGTAGCATACATCAGCAACGATGCCAAAGCAGCACTGATGCAATACCTCAAACAGCGATCATCATCCAAGATCAAAAAAATATTTTTGGTGGAAAAAGGCACCTATAAAGGTAAGCCTATATCGGTTCATGGTATCAAAAAGCGGATGGAATATTATGCACACAAATCCACTGTGAGGGCTTCCTGCCACCACTTGAGGCATACCATGGCAACCCAAATGTTAAATGCAGACGGAGATCTGGTTACGATCCAGACGCTGCTGGGTCACAGCAGGATTACTACAACAGAAAGGTATAGCAAGGTCCACAGTGCCAAAGCCAGACGCGATTACTTCAAGGCAATGTGCTTAATCACGGATAAATCGCAACATGCATCCGAGTTCAAAGATGGTTACCGTAACTTTTTTACTAGAGAAAGGCGTCAGCAGGTATCCAAAAATTTTGGTATGGCGGACATTGAAGCTTGACAGACTGAAAACTCTATGCAAACTTAATGATATATAACCTACCAATTATAAAAGAAAAATCAAGTTTTGCTATCTATACGTTTACAGTATCTGCAATTTTTAAGGGTCGAATATTTTGCATATACGTTGGAATCTGAAATCTAACGAGAAGCCACCGGCGCGCGCCGGATTTATCGTGCGTCCGCGTGCGGCTCCAGGTTAGATGCGTTCTTCAACGGCATGCAGCTCCCTTTCTTCCTGTAAGCCTTTGAGCATGCGTGGGCCGCGGCTTACGAAGCGCAGGCCCGAGCCTGCGACAAGATCCCTTACAGTACTCGAAACAAGAATCTCACCAGCCTCAGCAGTTGCCGCGATCCGTGCGCCAATGTTCACGGCAACCCCTGCCAGCTTATCGCCAGCGACCTCGCACTCGCCGGTGTGCAATCCGGCGCGAAGCTTGATTCCTAGCCCGGCCACACGATTTCGAAGAGCTATTGCGCAGCGGACCGCGCGTGCAGGTCCGTCAAAGCTGGCAAATACTCCATCCCCGGCTGTGTCAATCAAGCGTCCGCGAAAACGATCGATCTCCTGCTCGACATACTGATGGAACCAGCCAAGAAGATCGCGCCAGCGTGAGTCTCCGATGGACACGGTACGCTCGGTAGACCCGACGACGTCGACAAACAATATAGTTGACAGGACTCTGTCAATCGACGCGACAGGTCGCACGCCTGTCAAGAACTCCTCGATCTCGGCGAGAACGGTCTCGGAATCGCCGAACCACGGAAGGTGATCGGCCCCTTTCAGTTCAACGTATTTCGCCTCGGGGATTCGAGTCGCCATGTATCGGGAGTTCTCGACGTTAATCAGCCGGTCGTCCTCGCGATGGAGGATGAGCGTCGGTACCCGAATGGAGGGAAGAATGTCGCGGATGTCGATGTCAATGTTCATGCGGTAGAGAGCGATTCCCGAACTGGGGCTTGCGCCCAGTCGGAGGTTGCGTGCCCACCAATTCCTGCACTGTTCGTCGTTCGCGACGCTCGGCGCGACGACCTTGAAGCCAATTGGAGTCCCCCAGTTTTGCTCGTAAGCGACGAATGCTGCCTCGTGCTGCTCCCGGGTCGGCGCCCAGGGATAGTCGGTGTCCCTGATCCACTTGGGATAGCAACCGGACATGACCAGGGCGGACGTTCGCTCGGAGTAAGTCGCTGCGACGAGGGCGCACATTGGACCTCCTTCCGAGCTTCCCCGGA
>JAIVWA010000305.1:0-6004 GCA_049190255.1 Gammaproteobacteria bacterium
AGCAGCAATAGCTTACAGAAAAACTCTGTAAGCTATTGATTTTACTGGTGCCGAGGGACAGAATCGAACTGCCGACACGGGGATTTTCAGTCCCCTGCTCTACCGACTGAGCTACCTCGGCGGGTGACACCTGGTCTCAGTTTTGAAACAACATTTACTATTCCAAGCCTCATCTTTTGTCAAGATTTTTTTATCCCATGTCGCCAAAGAGGTATTGAACCAGTGAAACAGCGGCAATGGTTGCGGTTTCGGCCCGCAAAATGCGAGGGCCCAGTCCGGCGGATATGAATCCGCTATTTTGAACCAGCTTTATCTCCTGTTCGCTGAACCCGCCTTCGGGTCCCAGCATGATCAAAATCTTTTTAGATGGATGGACCGCCTCTGATAGCAGGTCACAAGAGAGAGGGGTGGATTCATTTTCCCAGAAAACAACCTTCAGGTCACAATTGTTGCTGAAATCCAGGATGTCTTCGAAGGAAAGCGCATCCCCGATTTGCAGGGCATCGATGCGCCGGCACTGCTTGGCCGCTTCGGTAGCGATTCGCATCCATCTCTGGGAGCGGCCGGCCAGTCGTTTCTGGTCGGGTCTGGCAATCGAGCGCTGGGAAAAGAAGGGAATCCACCGGGATACTCCCAGCTCACACAGCTTGCGCACCAGATCGTCCATTTTTTTTTCTTTTAAGAACGCCTGGGCCACAATGATGTGGATACCGGGTTGGGTCGTCGCCTCAATTTTGCGCTGGATCTCAACCGCTACATTTTTGGCGGACACACTGATAAGGACGGCCTCATACTCAAAACCGGTGCCGTCAAAGAGTTTCAGACTGTCGCCCGGTTTCATACGCAACACGTTTTTGATGTGGTGGGCTTCCGGTCCCTTGATCGACACCAAGGGGCTGGCTGCCGAAGGAGGATCAATAAAAAAATATCGCATCCACTTTCTGTATAACTGATTGCAAATTCCTGCAACGGTTTTTCACCGCTTAGCAAAATATTGTTCCGAAGTAAGGATTTGCGATATAAGTGGTTGTGAATCGGACAATTTTTTATACAAAATCTGATATCTGAATTTCAAAAGCCGAATTCAAATATCTTGACACTAGAGGTCCCATATGGTAATTTTTCTAAAGATACTAATAATTTGAAAATTATTTCGACATTGCAAATGGCACCCTTTTCCCCGCATGGTGATGAACATGATCGAGAAAAAAGATCCCCATCAAAAAATTATCACGGACGATCCTTCCGATGATGACGACGTCATCGAACTCACCGATGAGGTCATAACAAAACCCCAAGAAGACGACCGCACAGCCGGCCCTCAAAAATCGGCCAATATTTCGGCAAAAACCGCTAAGACAGAATCGGTATCTGATGATGAAGACGATATCATCGATTTGAAAGACACGTCGGAAGACGAAGATTTCATTGATCTGAATGATCCGGTTACAGATGAGAGAATCGCAATCGAAGAAGACGAGGTTATTGCTTCGGCCATCGAAGAATCTTTGGGCGACGATGAAGATGAACTTGATGCCGGCAAGATCAGGCTGACCGATGAATCCGATCTTGAATCCCAAGAAGATGATGGTGGGATCATTCTTGATACAGGCGATGACGACCTTGCAGCTCCGTCCGACCCTGACGCAGCCGTGACGCATAAAGCTGAGGATGTATTTGATGCTGAGGAGGAAATCGAGCTTGAATACGAAAGCGATGAAGATGAATATGATTTCTTTGCCCTGGATGATCAAAAAACCCTGGAGGATCTTGAGACCATCTCCATGATCGACGAAGAGCCTGATGAAGACGTGGATGACGATATCCGCTTTGATCCGGTAGCAGGCCTCGACATTGACTCCGACAAAGACGATGAGATCATTGCCCTGGATGCTGATCAGCATGAAGGGCCCGACCTCATGGCACTGGAGGATAAAGAAACCCTGGAATTTGAGGACAGCAGCGATCTGCCGGATTTAACCGACGAAATGGATTTCGAGTTTGAGGACGATGAAGATGAAAGCGTCATGGCCGCCGAGGAAGAGCTAAGTGCTGAGGACAGCGACGATATTATTGCCCGGGCAGTTGAAAAATCTTTGACTCCGGATGAGGCAACCGCGCCAATCGATCTGGAGATGGAGCGTAAGTTTGAATTCCCCGATGACAATGGCATCATGGCTAAGGACGATGCCCCGCAAACGGCAGAGGATATAGCCGCACTCGCGCAAGAAGACACTCTGGAATTCGAGGAAGACGAGGAATTATCTGATATCGAAGATGATATCGATCCGGAGCCCGCAGATGAGGTCCTCCCCCTGGATGAATTCGATGACGACATCACCGAAGAGGAGGACGACATTATCGAAATA
The DNA here is from genome assembly GCA_049190255.1 of Gammaproteobacteria bacterium. GTDB lineage: Bacteria > Desulfobacterota > Desulfobacteria > Desulfobacterales > JAFDCJ01 > JAFDCJ01. Next base: position 2,370 of record JAIVWA010000305.1, read on the forward strand.
ACTGAATTTGATGAACATTTTCCTGAGGAAAACAAAAAAAAATTAGAACGTGCCGGCGTTTTGGATGCAGCGGAGCCGGATGAGGAAGATTTTCTCGAACTTATCGAGGTGGAAGATGACGGCCAGACGGAGGATGAAGAAATCATTGAATTCAACCAATCCGAAGAACAGATCGTCCAAGATGAAATTGATAACTTTTTCAGCGAACCTTTAGAGGAAGAGCCTGAATTTGAAAGCGATGATACGCAACCCGTCGAAGAAACACCGGCCATGGACACCATGATGACAATGGATACCCTAACGCCGCCATCTGAAGACGATGAATTTAACTTTAGTTTTGATCCCAGCGAGATATCACAGAAGGTCGATGGGCTGGACACATTTTTATCATCAGATTCTACCACCGAGCCTGAAATGGCGTCGCAGCCGGAAGATCAATTCGAAGATGATGAAAATGCGGAAAAAGATCTACAGACTGTGCAGGATACAGGCGACGCTCCGGCGGTAACACCCGATCAGATCGATTCGCTTCTCGAACGCGTCATCAAAGAAAAATTCTCCGGCAAAATTGAAGATATCATCTATGAAGCTATTGAGAAGGCCGTTTCTAAAGAAATTGACAGGCTGAAAGGGAGCCTGCTTGATAGTACCGGTTTCGGTGACAATGAATAGAAGATGAGGTCCTTGAAAAGCGGCAATTGTTTATCGGTTTTGAAATATCCGGTTAGATCCTAAAAAGCACTGGTAAAATGAAGGGGATTTGTTTATAATTCCCTTTTTTATTTGGGGCCAATGATAATACGGCAACCCTCCATTGAGTATAAGCGATCACCACGGAAGGTCCGGTATCGTCCAAAAGGGGATGAAGGAGCGTAAGTTAAATGAGTATCAAAGAATTTGCCAAAGGTTATGAGCCGCACGAAGTCGAAAAACGCTGGTATGCGTATTGGGAAAAAGAACAGCTGTTTACCGCCGAAGATCAAAGCCCGCAGGCCAGCTATTCCATTGTCATCCCACCGCCCAATGTTACCGGCGTGCTGCACATGGGACATGCCTTGAATAACACCATGCAGGATATTCTATGCCGCTATCGGCGGCTGAGAGGAGATAATGTCCTGTGGATGCCGGGTACGGACCACGCCGGTATTGCAACCCAAAACGTAGTTGAAAAAAAACTGGCGCAAGAGGGCACCGACCGTCATCAACTGGGCCGGGAAAAATTCATTGAAGCCGTATGGCAATGGCGGGAGAAATACGGCAGCGCCATCATCAACCAGCTAAAACGCCTGGGAGCTTCCTGTGACTGGGGGCGGGAACGCTTCACCATGGATAAAGGACTGTCCATAGCCGTACGCAAAGTGTTTGTTCAGCTTTACGAGGAAGGCCTTATCTATCGCGGAAATTACATAATCAACTGGTGCCACCGGTGTCATACGGCATTGGCGGATCTGGAGGTCGAACACGAAGAGCATGACGGACACCTGTATCATATACGCTATCCTTTCCCGGATGGATCAGACGGCATTGTGGTGGCGACGACCCGGCCGGAAACCATGTTAGGTGACACTGCGGTGGCGATTCACCCTGAGGATCCACGCTATCAAAACATCGGACACGATACGGTCATATTGCCTCTGATGAATAGAGAAATTCCGATCATTAAAGACAGCTATGTAGACATGTCCTTTGGCACCGGGGGACTGAAAGTCACCCCGGCCCATGATCCCAATGACTTTGAAATCGGTGCCCGTCATAACCTTGCCAGCCTGAAGGTCATCAGCGACAATGGCGACATGACCGCCGAAGCCGGATCCTATGAAGGACTGGACCGATTTGAATGCCGCCAGGCTGTGGTAAAAGATCTGGATCAGCAGGGTTTGCTGATCAAAGTTGAACCCTATAAACACAGTGTCGGCCACTGCTACCGCTGCAAGACGGTGGTTGAACCGAACCTGTCCAAACAATGGTTTGTGCGCGTCAAACCCCTGGCTGAAAAAGCCATCGCCGCTGTTAAAAACGGAGAAACCAAAATTATCCCGGATATGTGGACCAACACCTATTACGACTGGATGAATAATATCCGGGACTGGTGTGTGTCTCGCCAGATCTGGTGGGGTCATCAGATCCCGGCCTGGTTCTGTGGAGACTGTGGCGAAATCGTGGTGGCCATGGAGGCCCCGCAGGCCTGTCAAGCCTGCGACAGCAAAAATCTGGTGCAGGAAACCGATGTGCTGGACACCTGGTTTAGTTCAGCACTATGGCCTTTTTCGACCATGGGATGGCCGCAAGAAACGCCGCTGCTCAACACTTTTTATCCCACATCGGCATTGGTTACCGGATTTGACATTCTTTTTTTCTGGGTGGCGCGCATGATGATGATGGGCATCCATTTCATGGGCCAGGTCCCATTTAAGGAGGTCTACGTACATGCCCTGGTGCGGGATGAAGCCGGCAAAAAGATGAGTAAATCCAAAGGCAATGTGATCGATCCCTTAAGCGTCATCGAGCGTTATGGTACCGACGCCTTCCGCTTTACCCTGGCGGCTTTTGCCGCCCAGGGACGGGATATCAAAATGTCCGAAAAACGTGTGGACGGCTACCGGCATTTCATTAACAAACTGTGGAATGCAGCCCGTTTTTCCCTGATGCATCTTGATCGCGGTTACCAAGCCGCCAATCTTCAAAACCTTTCATTGCCCGACAAATGGATTCTATCCCGCCTGCAGCATGTCACCAGCGAGGTAACCGCTGCCCTGGACAGCTATCGATTCAATGAAGCCGCCGCAGCGATTTATAATTTCGTGTGGCATGAGTTCTGTGACTGGTATTTGGAGGCCATCAAACCGGCCCTGTACGATAAAGACCGCCGGGACACATTAGAAGCAACCCGGGCCGTGCTTTGGCGGGTTTTGCGTGACACCCTCGTACTTTTGCATCCCTTCATTCCGTTTGTGACCGAAGAAATCTGGCATCATTTACCGGGAACGGACGGCTCGATCATGAAAGCCGTACATCCGGTGGATGCGGCCGAGTCCAACCGGCACCAGAAAGCAGAGGCCGAAATGGCGCTTTTGATGGAAGTGATCACCGCAATCCGGAATGTGAGAGGCGAAATGAACATCGCGCCGTCCCTTTCTTTGCAGGTTCAGGTACAATCCGATGACAGTGACACAAGGAAAATTTGTCAATCCCACCAGGATCTGATCATCAACCTTGCAAGGCTCAGCTCGCTAACGGTAGAAAATCCCGGTCAAAGACCCAAATCATCGGCGACGGCTGTGGTAAACAGTGCGTCGATTTTTGTTTCCCTGGAGGGAATCATAGACTTTGCTAAGGAAACCCAACGGTTGGAAAAAGCAATCAAAAAATTAGCCGCCGAGCTGACAACAGTGGCCAAGAAGCTGGAAAATGAAGGGTTTTTAACCAAGGCTCCGGCGGACGTTGTAGAAAAAGTAAGGCAAAAGCAAAGCGCTTTACTCGAAAAGCAGCAGAAAATTCAGACGAATCTGGACAAGATAAAGGAAGTTGAGGCATAGAACGGGTCTTTCGATTTCGGATTTCGGATTTGGGATTTCGGATTTGAAAAGAGATGGACTGATTCGATTTCGGATTTGGGATTTGGGATTGGAAAAGAG
>JAIVWA010000306.1:0-6003 GCA_049190255.1 Gammaproteobacteria bacterium
CAAATCTTCAATCTTCAATCTTCAATATTCAATTCCGGCTCGTCCGGGTTAGGCATTTTCTTTAGCTACTTTTTCTGCGATATCCTTCTTCAGCGTTTCTTTGTTCACTTTCCCCGAATCACCGACGGCGGGGAATTCGTCGACGACTTCGAGGCGTTCGGGAAGCTTGTACATGGCCAGTTTTTTGCCTTTGAGAAATTCAACCATTTCTTCAAAGCTGAAATCCTGACCGCCTTTGGGGATCACGTAAGCGCAGGTACGCTCACCCATTTCCCGGTCCGGATATCCCACCACGGCCACCGAGGCCACCTTGGGATGACCGTTGATCAAGCCTTCGATTTCCGCCGGATAAATATTTTGACCGCCGCGGATGATCATGTCCTTGGCCCGGCCCAGGATCCACAGGCACTCCTGGTCAAATTTCACAATATCACCGGTGGTGGTCCAGCCCTGGGGGTCGAATACGGTGGAAGTCAATTCTTCATCACGATAGTAACCGGCCGGCGCATGGGGTCCCCTGAAATATAGAACGCCGGGTTCGCCATCCGCTACCGGTTCTCCGGTGTCCTTGTCCAGCAGACGAACCTTGTTGCCCGGCAGCATGCGTCCGACGGTTCTGCGGCGAAGATCCTTGGAATCTTCCACCCGGCAGCCGGAGACCGAGCCCATGTCCTGGGTCCCCAGGTCGCTGGTAATATTGGCCCCGAAAGCGGTTTCGGCTTCTTCGGCAATCTGGGGCGAGAGATAGCCGCCGGCGGAACGGATAAAACGCAGGGAGCTCAAATCGTACTTGGAGGAATCAACTTCCAGCATTCTCACCAGGTGGGTGGGCACCACACCGATGGCGGTGGCCTTTTCCTTTTCAATCAGGGCCAAAGCGGCCTCCGGGTCAAATTCTTCCAGCATGACCGTCTTGGCGCCGGCTATTGGAGCGGCAAAATAGGTGAGGGTACCGGCGGCACCACCGGCATGGGGTGCAATCGCCATGGTGATGTCTTTGTTGGTAAGACCCCAGATATCCACGCGGCCTTTAGAGGTGCACACGCGTGGGGCTGTGGGCCATTCCACCAGTTTGGGTATGCCGGTGGTTCCCGATGTCGTTGTCAGCAGTGCCACGTCCCCAATTGCGTCCAATCGGCGTGCTTTAAGGGCATCTTCGTCAATCGGTTTTTCAGCAGCCGCCTGCGCTAATTTGGTTAGCGAATAAGTTCCCTCCGGTGCATCTTCCGGAACTTCGTCGTCGAAAAGAAAAATCTTTTCCAAATGGGGGAATTTCTTCTGAAGTTCCCGGTACATTTCAAGATAATTGAAGTTACGGTATTCATTTAGAATAACAACGGCGGCGGCCTCGGTTCTTTCCACCATGTAAGTCAGCTCTCTTTCCCGTAAATACGGATAAACGGTCAGAGCGATAAGGCCGGCTCTTTCAGCAGCGATTCGTGCCAGAAATCCATAGACACTGTTTGGCGATTGAATAATGATCCGGGACGATTGGGGAATATCCATTTGTACCCATGTGTAGGCAATGGCATCCACCAGTTTTTTAGCTTCGGCCCAGGTGACCCGATACTTGGAATCGACCAGGGCTTCCTGGTCGCCGAATTCCCGGGCGTTTCGATCCCAGAAATCATAAAATAGCTCCCGGGTCCAATACCCGTCCTTTAAAAATTCATCCACCATTTCTTTTTTGTAGCGAATCGGTTTCAAAGTAGATCTCCCTCTTTGGTTTTTTAGTAAGCGTTCACAGGTTCATTTCTTTTTCCTGGATTTTACACCTGCCCTGAATTTGTCCCAGAAATCCTTGTCCATATCCTTCCAGGCCGCTCCCCATCTTCTTTCGAAATAAGAAGACGGCAGTCTGTTCTGCCAGGCGTTCCACGGATTTTCACCTTTTTGCCTTGCGATCAACGCATCAATCAGATAATCGGCGATATCGCTGATTTCTTCCTTGGGGATATAAGAGTAGGCGCCTTCTTTTATGGTTTTCACCAGATTTTCGGCATTAAATGCATGGGCTGTCAGCATAACGGCCGGAATGTCTCTTTTGTTGGCAATATTCAGCAGGCCGTAACCATCAACACCCATGATATCCAAAATGGCGATATGGAAATACTGAGATTCCAACAGCTGTTTTGCCTGTTCAAAAGTGGAAGCCGTTACCACTTCACACATGTCGAGCAATTCTTCCAGCGCTTCCAGGATATCCGGTTCGTCATCTACGACCAGAACCCTTTTGCCGTCTAACAAGCTTGTGTCGGACATGCCCGTATCTCCTTTTCCAGGCTGTTTAAACCGCAGTCCGGTCCCTCTATGGGAACCATGGTGCAAGCTTCGCGGTTTAAAAGCAGCCCCTTATATTTCAAGTTGTCGAATTTACAATCCCAGCTCAGACCAGCGACCCTTGACTTTTTCGACAATTTTCGGGTCCAGCTCAATGGGGATCGGCTTGTCTTTCCAATCGTAAGGAATCGTGGCATCCAGCAGCAGTCTACCGGTGATTTCTCTGGCGTTGATGGGCAGCGAGGGGTCCAGCGGGGTGGACCGGCCGCGTTTGATGACCTGGGATCGATTGGGCTGGAACCGGAAACTCAGGGCATACAGGACACGGGGAATATCCCAGGGATCGATATCCTCATCCACCACGATAACGGTTTTAAGCCCGTAGGCACCCATCTCCGTTGAGATAGCGGCGGTGAGTACCTGGTCGGCGTGTCCGGGGTACATTTGCTTCATGGAGATGATGGCCAGAAAACGTCCGGAGCCTTCCGGCGGACAGTAAACTGCTTTTAGGCCGGGTATTTTCATGGCCAATAATTGCTGCCACAGGGTTGCGCCGTAAGAGAGCGCCATGGTCATGTGGGTGTCGGTGACGGCCCGGCCGACAGTGGTTCCCCACAAAATGGGATTGTTTCGGTGGGTAACGCATTTGACATCGATAAAATTGCGCGGATCCGTGCCGACGCCCGAATAATAGCCGGTGTACTCGCCAAACGGTCCTTCTTCCATGAATTTGTCAGCATCCACTTCGCCTTCGATGACGATCTCTGCACGGGCCGGTATGGGAAGATCCACGGTTTCTCCCTGAACGACTTCCACGGCCTCACCCCGCAGCGCCCCGGCCACATCATATTCCGATGTAAAGGCTGAAACCCGGGCGGCCCCCAGGATGAACAGCAGGGGATCGCACCCGATGACGGAAGCCACCGGCATGGGTTTGCCCATGGCCTGGTATTTTTTCAGCATGATGTCGGCGTGTTTGCCTTTGATGAACTGGGTGCCCATTTTGTCTTTGCCAAGCAGCTGGCTGCGGTAGGTTCCCAGGTTGACCCAACCGGTCTCGGGATCCTTGCTGATGATGAAATGGGCGGTGCCGATAAAACGTCCGCCGTCCAGAGGATACCACTGGGGAACGGGAAATTTGAAAAGATCAATGTCGTCACCGGTCAGGATGTTTTCTTTGCAGGGTGCGGCTGAGGATTCCACCATCTTGGGCGGTGTCAGGTTTTCACCCAGTTTGGCCCATTCATTGTAAAGGTCCACCAGGCTGGATTCGAGGGGCAGCCCCATGATTAAAGACAGCCGCTGGGTCGTGGTGCAGACACTGGTGATGACCGGCGTGTCATAATCTTTTACATTTTCAAAAAGAAGCGCCGGACCGCTCTGCTCTTCATTAAGCTTGGCGATATGCGACAGCTCTAAATTCCAGTCGACTTCGGCGGTGATCCGTTTACACAGACCGACTTCTTCAGCTTGGGTAACAAAATCTCTCATGTCTTTCATTTTGATACATTTCTCCTCTCTATTTTTTTGGTTTAGACGGTATTATTTTTCCTCGAAATTATGTGCAAATATATGCAGCGCAGGGTATGGCCAAATGGTATAAGGTTTCAAGAATTCGGAATTGGGAATGCGGAATGTTGAATTGAAAAAGGATAATTGTCTAATTTTATATTTTAGGAGCTTGAAACCATCCTTGTTTTCCGCCTTCCGCATTCCAACTTCCCGCCGGGGCGTAGGCCTAGGCCCCTAAGGGCCGGAGGCCGAATTCCAGAAACCCTGAACCTTGAACCTTTTTTATCCCGGCAGCTTGATCCGTTTCATGGCCTGTTCCATCAACAACTGGAGACCGGTCTTTTTGCCGAGCTTCGATTCCGTCTTGCGCTGGCTCCAGACGGTTTCCGGGCGGGCCTGAACAATGAAAATATTTTCCGGAAACGAAAAATCCTTGTCGATCGCCCACTCGATATCCATGGCGCGGCCGTAGTGAGCTTCTATGGTTTTTCCTGTTTTGACCAGTTCTTTTATTTCCTGGTCCTCGAGACAGCAGGTGCACTGCAGGTCTTCGTCTACATCGGCGTCGACGGTTTCTCCTTTTTCTACGTCGAAGACACACTCGATGTGTTTGGTAGAGATGGTCCGCTCATTGATCTCCCCCATGACCTTGTCGACGACGAATTTGTCCGGGTTGACGGAACCGGATACAACCGTTTCTCCCAGCCCCCAGCTGCCTTCAATCACAACTTTAGAAATATCTCCATCCGTCGGATTTATCGTAAACATCACCCCCGCTGCCCTTGAGTTCACCATTTTCTGAACACCGACACTGATCAGTACCTTTTCATGGGGGAAGTCATTTTTGACCCGGTAGCTGATGGCTCGCGCCGTATACAGGCTGGCCCAGCACTTTCGGACACTTTCAATGACCCGGTCAGCGCCCGTTATCCAAAGGTAAGTGTCCTGTTGCCCGGCAAAACTGGCCGTGGGCAGATCTTCCGCGGTCGCGCTGGATCTTACCGCCACCGGAAGGGCATCAACCTCGCATTTTTTGCAAAGCAGAGAATAACCCTCGCTGATCGTCTTTTGGACATCATCGGGGATGACCGCAGTCCTGATCATTTCCTGGACTTTTTCGGCGGCTTGATTGAGCGCATCGATATTATCGGGATCCAGATCCGCCAGGAGGCTGAAAATCGTATCATTTATCCCGGCTTTCTCCATAAATACCGAATAGCTGTCGGTGGTGACGGCAAATCCTGGCGGAACCCGGATGCCGGCATTGATCAACTCTCCCAGGCTGGCATTTTTACCACCAACCAATGGCAGCGAACTTTTATTCAGTTTGCGAAAATCCAGGATTAAGTCCATTATTATTCTCCCGCAAATTCTCAGGGACTTTTTAAATTATTAAAACCTAAACTGATCGGTTCCAGGTTCATAGTTCAGGGTTCGAAGGTTGCAACCGATGGACACTGCTCACCATAGTGATCAAGATCCGGAATACCCTGCATACACCATTGGGTGAAAAGGCTTTATAACCACGATGAAAACAGTATCCCTTTGATATAAGCTGTTTGGAGCTTTTTCAACCCGGAACGTTGAACCCTGAATCTAGCTAAAAGTCTCTCACCTTCTTCCCGGGTCCCGCCCCCATGTTGGGGAGGGGACCCGGGATTGAACCTGCATTTAGGTTTAGAAGGTTTTGCGAATTTTTTAATTCGTCAACCCATCAACGAATCAACTATTCAACGAAAATTAACTCGCTCTTTTGACAATCGTGACAACACCGCTATCCCCGTCGACTTTGAGGATATCTCCGGTTTTGATCGCCGTTGTTGCGTAACCGCAGCCGGTTACCGAAGGCACGCCATATTCACGGCAGACAATCGCCGCATGGCTGGTCAGCCCGCCGATGTCGGTCACCGTGGCCTTGATATTGGTGAACACCGGTGCCCAGGAAGGATTGGTCGACGGGCAAACCAGAATCTCACCCGGTTGCAGATCGACAATATCCTTGAGCCGCTTAAGGACCCGGGCCGGGCCTTCAGCCACGCCGGCCGAAGAGGCAAAACCCTTGATTTCAGAGACGTCCGCACCTGCCGCCGCATCGACTCCTTTGAGCCATTCTTTAACCTTGTCGGTGGTAATACCCCACAGCATGATGGTAAAAGGCTCGGCCACTTCCTCGGGCGGCACACCCAGGGCCGGAGTTGGATTCCATTCGGC
>JAIVWA010000307.1:0-315 GCA_049190255.1 Gammaproteobacteria bacterium
CACCATTTCGGAAAAATTTCCGGTTTCTGGGCCGCCACACTTGCCATACCCTTTTTGATCGCTTTCAAGGGGGATGCCCTCTATGAAATTCTTCATATTATTCTTGCAGACTATCTGCCCTTCATAATCCTGTTATGGGCTCTGTATACGGTTTCCGGTGGAATTTTACTGCGGGGCACCCTGAGAGGAACGCCCATTGTCAATGTTGTCATCCTCATCATCGGCACCCTGCTGGCTTCCTGGATGGGCACCACCGGGGCGGCCATGCTGTTAATTCGTCCCTTCCTGCGCGCCAATGATTATCGCAAAAACAGG
>JAIVWA010000307.1:325-1175 GCA_049190255.1 Gammaproteobacteria bacterium
GTCGGCGGGTCGTTGACCCCCCTGGGCGATCCGCCCCTCTTTTTGGGATTTTTGCACGGCGTATCATTTTTTTGGACCTTTAATATCCTGCCCCACATGCTGACGGTTGCTATTATACTGTTGGTAATATATTTTATTATTGATACCTACTATTACCGCAAAGAAGGCGCGGCTGCTCCCAGGGAAGACGAAGTAAAGCAGCCGTTGAAGCTGGAGGGCGTGCATAACTTTATCTTTTTAGCGGGTATCATCGCTTCCGTGTTGATGAGCGGCATGGTGGACTGGGGCGAAGTCAACACCCTCGGGGTGCACCGATCGGTGCAGGACTGGGCCCGTGATGGCTTGCTGATTGTCATGGGGATCCTGTCGCTGGTGACAACTTCCGTGAGTCTGCGCGAGGACAACGACTTTACCTGGTTTCCCATCATCGAGGTGGGTTATCTTTTTATCGGTATATTTATCACCATGATCCCCTGTTTGCTCATATTAAAGGCCGGTCCCGAGGGTGCCCTGGCCTTTCTGGTGAACGGCGTGACTCAGCCGATACACTACTTCTGGGTAACCGGCACGCTTTCAGCCTTTCTCGACAATGCGCCGACATACCTGACCTTTTTTAATACGGCCCTGGGAAGTTTTTATGCCGGAATGCCGGAGGCCGGCGCGGTTCCCCTGTTGATGACCGAAAACGCCAGCTATCTCAAAGCGATTTCGGCCGGGGCGGTCTTCTTCGGGGCCTGCAGTTACATCGGTAATGCCCCCAATTTTATGGTCCGATCCATTTCGGAAGAAGCCGGAACAACCATGCCCAGCTTCTTCGGCTATATATTGAAATATTCATTGATTTATTTAA
>JAIVWA010000307.1:1194-6003 GCA_049190255.1 Gammaproteobacteria bacterium
TGGTAGAATTCCTTCATTCGTCATTCGTCAATCGACATTCGTCATTCAAGAGGGGCCTTAACCCGTGCTGAACGAACTGCTTAAATCAAATATCGCCATGGTGGGCGGAGGGAATTTTTGCAAGCAACTTCTCCAATTGCTTTTCAGCGAGCAATTTAAGGATCAGCATCTCTCCATTATAGGTGTTGCGGATAAAAACGACCGGGCCGAAGGCTTGCTGTACGCCCAAAAAATGGGAATTTTCACCACCGCTGATTACAGAGATCTTTACGAACTTGAAAACTTGCAGATTTTAATGGAACTAACCGGCAATGTGAAGCTGGGCGTGACACTAAATATGACCAAACCCCTGGGTGTAAAATTTTTTGATCACGTTGATTCCAGAACGATATGGACATCGTTGCGGGTTGAGACCGAAAAGCGCAAAGCCTTAAAGCTGCTGCGCCAGAAAAAAGACAGCACGGCCGACATCCATGCCTTCTTTGAACAATTCGCCGACCGTTTGGGTAACGTGATCATCCAGCGAAGTAACCGCTATGTGGAAATAGAACGCGAGTCGATCGAAAGCGAAATCGCCCTGTCACAGATCATTGAAGGCAGCACCATACCAACGTTTGTCCTCGACAAAGACCATATCGTTACCCACTGGAATACGGCCATGGAAAACCTCACCGGTGCCAAAGCAAAGACAATGGTCGGCACCACCCGACAGTCAACACCCTTCTGGGGAGAAGAGCGCCCCACCATGGCCGACGTCATTCTGGATCAAATCAGCGAGGATGAAATTCAGAAATTATACGGCGAGAAATGGCGCAAGTCCGTACTCATCGAAGAGGCCTACGAGGCTGAAGTGTTTTTTCCCCGACTGGGAGAAAGCGGGAAATGGTGCTGGTTTACCGCCGCACCGATAAAAGGGTATGACGGCACCATCGTAGGGGCTATTGAAACTCTATGGGATAAAACCGAAGATAAAAAAGCCGAAGAAGAAAGGGAGCTTCATACCAGGGAACTGAGCACCATGTGCTCCATTTACAGTGCGTTGAATGCGCCGACAGATTTGGAATCACGAATCAACCAGGCCGTAAGGGAGCTGTTAAATTTTTTATCGGCCGACGGCATCTGTATCTATTTGCAGGATGAAAAAGGCAGCTACCGCCTGCGCTACAGCCAGGGTCTGTCAGATGCTGCCTGTAAAAAAGTTAACGAACTTGCCGAAAATAGCATTATCCACCGTGTCGTTCAAAACAACGAGTTTATGACCTCCGAAGACTTTCCGCGAAGCGGTCAGGCTGAAATCCGTCTGCTGGCAGAAGAAAAAATAGCCTCCATTGCCTATGTCCCCATCAGCAGCAAGGAAAAGAAAACCTTCGGTGTAATTCGTATTGGCAGCAAAAAACCAGCGTATTTCAGCCATGATCAAAAAAATGTTCTGGAATTGATCGGCAATCGCATCGGGGTGGCCATCGAAATCGCCAGGCTGCAGGAACAGTATATTAAATCCGAAGAAAAATACCGCACCCTGTTTAACAGTGATCCCCATCCGATTTTTATTCTTGACAGCAAGACCTTTAAAATTCTGGATATGAATCACCGGGCCATGGACAGCTACGGGTATTCACATAAGGAATTGCTGGAGCTGACGTTTTTGCAGTTGGGAGACGAAACCGATGAAGAGCTGACCCGGGGCTTGCAAAACCTGCCGGAAGATCAATCACTTTTATTTTCCAAAAAGCGACACCACCGCAAGGGGGGCCAACCGTTTTTCGTCAATGTAAATATCAGCCTGGCCAAATACGGCACCGGCCACATCGTCATTGCCACCACCACCGATATAACCGAAGTGGTGGAAAAAGAAACCCAGCTGATTCAGGCCGGCAAGATGACCACCCTGGGTGTGATGGCAGCCGGCATGGCGCATGAAATAAACCAGCCGCTGAATGTCATCCAGGTATGTGCCGATTTTTTTCTGAAAATGTTAAAACGGGGCGCAAAAATTGAAGATGACGACTTGAGGTCCATGGCCGATGATATCGTCGCCAATGTGGAGCGGGCTGCCGGGGTTATCAAACACGTTCGCGACTTTGCCCGGCAATCCGAACCGGTGAGCAGCAGGGTAAATCTGAACGATCCCATTAAGGATATTTTTAAAGTCCTCAGTCATCAGTTGAAAGTTCACGAAATTGACGTTACACTCGATCTGGATCCCGATCTTCCGGAAATCTTAGCCGAACACAACCGCCTGGAACAGGTGTTTATCAATCTGGTATCAAATGCCATTGACGCCATGGATGAAAAAAGCAATCAACCGCAAGGATCGGACAACAGCAAGAAACTGTCAATTAAATCGATTTTAGAGAACAAACTGGTAACTGTGTATGTCTCGGATACGGGGACAGGAATGTCGGAAGAGGTTCAGGCCAAACTTTTTGAGCCCTTTTTTACCACCAAAAAAGTCGGCAAGGGAACCGGACTGGGTGTCAGTATCAGCTATGGCATTGTCAAAGACTATGACGGCGACATTGAAATCGAAAGTGAGCTTGGCACCGGCACAACCTTCAAACTGACCTTCCCGGCAGCGGGCTCTTGAGCATAGCGCAAAGAGCATGGGGCATAGGGAAAAGAGAATCACGCTGAAGACGTGATCTAAAGAAAGTAGAACCGCAGAATATCGAATAAGGAATGTCGAATATCGAAGTAAGGAATTCTATCGATTTTTATCGATATAAAGGACTGAGCGCAGCGATTCCGCCATAACCTTTGAACCTTGAACCCTGAACCTTGAACCAATGTATTTATACCCATGAACAAAATACTACTCATAGACGATGAACCGGATATTGTAAGGGTTCTATCCATGTCGCTAAGGGCGGATGGCTATGACGTGATCCCGGCTCACAGCGGTGCCGAAGGAATCGCGGCATTTGAAAAAGAAAAGCCGGATATTGTGCTGACCGATATTAAAATGCCCGGAATGGACGGTATCCAGGTCCTAAAAAAAATAAAATCCATCGAACCCCAGTCGGAAGTGATCATTATAACCGGTCACGGCGATATCGACAATACCATTGAAGCCCTTAAATATGGTGCCTCCGATTTCATCAACAAACCGGTAAGAGATGAAGCCCTTTCAATTGCCCTGAAAAGAGCCCGAGAAAAACTGGAGATCAAAAAGCAGCTGCGGGAATACACCCATGACCTTGAAAATAAGATTGAGGAGGCAACCAGGGAAATACGGAGACGTTCAAATTTTCAGATTAAGCTCATCCGAAGCTCAAACGATGGTATCGTTGCCACCGATAAAAATCTAAATATTGTTATTTTTAATCCCGAAGCCGAAAAAATATTCGGCTATAATCCATCCGAGGTGATCAACAAAAAGTCGGCCCAGGAATTGTTTCCGGAAGAACTTAACCACACTTTCAATGACGCCCTGAGCGGCAAAACGGATATAAGAGATTTCCCCTGGCAGGAAACCTCGATCCAATCCAAAACCGGCGAACTTATCCCCGTCAGGTTTTCAGGAACCATCCTGTTGGAAAAAAACGAGCCGATGGGCGCCGTAGCCTTTTTTCAGGATTTGCGGGAAATCAAACGCCTGGAACAGGAGCTGGTCAAATCCGAGCGGCTGGCAGCTGTCGGTCAAACGGTGGCAGGTCTGGCACACGGCATAAAAAATATCTTACACGGACTCAAAGGGGGCAGCTACCTGGTTGATATCGGAATCAACAAAGAGGATTCCGTTAAGCTTAAAAAAGGCTGGGAAATGGTAAAACGGAATGTCGGCCGGACATCGAATCTGGTGATGGATTTACTTTCCTATGCCAAAGAAAGAGAACCCCAGTATGAAAATTGCGACCCCAATGAAATCGCAGAAGATGTTTGTGGCCTGGTGCAGGATAAGGCCCGGGAGAACAGCGTTGAAATCATTAAGGAATTTGATAATACCATCGGTGAAGTTTCAATGGATCCCAATACCATGCATGAGGTTTTGTTGAACCTTATGTCCAATGCCGTCGATGCCTGCCTGTTTGATGAAAATATGGACAAAAATTGGCAGGTCCGGCTGGTAACAACCAAAGAGAAGGGAAACCTCATAAAATTTGACGTTAGCGACAACGGCGCCGGCATGGATGAAAAAGTCATGCAAAAACTCTTTACTTCGTTTTTCAGCACCAAAGGCCATCGCGGCACCGGGCTCGGTTTAATGGTGACTCGAAAACTTATCGAGGAACACAAGGGCAGCATCGAAGTTGATTCCCAACCGGGCAAGGGAACCACCTTTAGTTTTCATCTACCCTATACAAAAGCAAGTGACGGATGAGTTCAGTGCGGGCGGGGATAAACCCCATAAGCGCTAAATTGTTGCTGCCCAGGCGAGACAAAAAAAAGAACATCGAACATCGAACGTCCAACATCGAATGTTGAATGGGAAAAGATGAAGAAACAGACATAGTTAGTCGGGATTTGACATCGGATTTTTTTAAAACCGATGAAATTAAATTGCGGAGCGGAGCGACATCATTATTCGATGTTCGATGTTGGACGTTCGATGTTCGACGTTCATATATTTTAAACAAGCACGATATGTCATAAATGCAACTTAGTAGAAATATCAGAATAATTTAACAATAGTGGGGCCAAGCCCCTAACTTATTACCGGGGCACCGCCCCGCAGGACAGTCCCAAGGAGGATATATCATGGGTAAAACAGTGCTGGTTGTAGATGATGATCCCGATGTCAGGTTGTTCAGTGTAACGGTTCTGGAAGAACACGGGTATACACCTCTGGAAGCAGCCAATGGCGAAGAA
>JAIVWA010000308.1:0-6000 GCA_049190255.1 Gammaproteobacteria bacterium
CCGCATTCCAACTTCCGAATTCCTGACACCTGACACCCGACACCTGAAACCATTATTAGCCCTGAACCTCTGAACCTAGAACCCCTGAACCTAGGTTGCCAGTATTTTCCCCAGAAATTGACCGGTGTAAGAATTGTTAATGGCGGTGATCTCCTCGGGCGTTCCGCACCCCACGATATAGCCCCCCTCGTCTCCCCCTTCCGGGCCCAAATCGATGATATGATCTGCTGTTTTGATCACATCCATATTATGTTCGATGACAATAACGGTGTTGCCTGCATCTACCAGTTGATTGAGTACCTCCAGCAGCTTGCGAATATCATCGGCGTGCAGTCCGGTGGTGGGCTCGTCAAGAATATAAACGGTTTTACCGGTCCCTTTTTTGCTGAGTTCCTTTGAAAGTTTTACACGCTGGGCTTCACCACCGGAAAGGGTGGTAGCCGGTTGACCGATTTGAATATATCCCAAACCCACTTCCCTCAGGGTTTGCAGGATTGATTTTATTTTAGTAATCCTGGAGAAAAAATTTGTGGCCTGATTGACGGTCATTTCCAGGATTTCTTTTATGTTTTTGCCTTTGTATCGTATTTCCAGAGTTTCACGATTATACCGCTGGCCGTGGCAGACATCACAGGCGACATACACATCGGGTAAAAAGTGCATTTCAATTTTGATGATGCCGTCTCCCTGGCAGGCCTCGCACCGGCCTCCCTTGACATTGAAACTGAAACGGCCCGGCTTGTAACCCCGCATACGGGATTCAGGTGTTCGGGCTAAAAGTTCTCTGATAGTAGAAAACACACCGGTGTACGTTCCTGGATTTGATCGCGGTGTTCTCCCGATGGGTGACTGGTCGATATTTACGACTTTATCTATATGCTCCAATCCGCGCAGCTGGCGGTGGGCACCCGCCGTGATCCTGGCATGGCGAAGTCGTTGAACCAATGCGGGATAAAGGGTTTCAAGGACAAGGGTGGATTTGCCCGAGCCGGATACCCCGGTCACACAGCTGAAACATCCCAGGGGAAAGGATACATCGATATCTTTCAAGTTATTTTGGGCCGCACCTTCTATAACAATCTGCCGCTTGTGGTTCCGGCGCCGGGCGCTGGGGATTTGAATTGCCCGGCGTCCGGACAGGTATTGACCGGTCAGGGATGTTTTATGGGTCAGCAGCTTTTCGGGTGTACCGGCAAAAACCACTTCACCGCCGTTGACCCCCGCCCCGGGGCCCATGTCGACGACATAATCAGCGGCGCGAATGGTTTCTTCATCGTGTTCGACCACCAGGACCGTGTTTCCCAGGTCGCGCATTTTTAAAAGCGTTGCCAGCAGTTGTTGATTATCTTTTTGGTGAAGACCGATGCTGGGTTCGTCCAGAACATAAAGGACTCCCGTTAATTTGGAGCCGATCTGAGTTGCCAGGCGAATCCGTTGACCCTCTCCGCCGGACAGCGACTGGGCCGATCGGTCAAGGGTCAGGTAAGACAGGCCGACATTTTTCAAAAAGCCCAGTCTTTCAACGATCTCTCTCAGAATTCGGCGGGCAATGATTTCTTTTTTGCCGTCCAGGCGCAAGTCCAGAAAAAAACTGCGCGACTTGGCTACCGGCAAGGCTGTTATCTCGTGAATATTCAGGTCGCCGATCTTTACCGAACGACTGGACCGGTTTAATTTAGTACCCCGGCATTTCGAGCAGGTTCGAAAGTTCATATACTGTTTGATTTCTTCACGAATATAGTTGGAATCCGTTTCCCGATAGCGCCGCTTTAAATTGGGGATGACACCTTCAAAAGGTTTTTGGTAAGTATAGCGCCGGGTGCCGCGCTCAAAATAAAAGTTGATCGATTTATTGCCGGAACCATAAAGGATCGTGTGCTGAAAACTTTCCGGCAGATCCTTAAAGGGTGTATAAATATCGGTACCGTAGGTTTTGGTTAAGGCATCCAAAAATTCAATAAAATGCATGCTGTTTCTTTTGGCCCAGACACCGACGGCCCCCTCGCGCAGGGAGAGCGCCGGATTGGGTATGATCAGCTCAGGATCCAGCTCGGTTGTCCAGCCCAGACCATCGCAGGCCGGGCATGCTCCCTGGGGAGAGTTAAAAGAGAAACTGGCCGGAGTGAACTCCGGGTAACTGATGCCGCACGCTAGGCAGGCGGATTTTTCGCTGAAAAGGATTATTTCACGGCCCGGTATTTCCACCGACACCAGACCCCCTGATTGCGCCAGGGCCAGTTCCAATGAATCTGCCAGGCGCTTGCGGATACCATCTTTTATGATCAGACGATCCACCACGACATCGATGTCGTGTTTTTTGGTTTTGACAAGATCATTTACCTCTTCGATGTCCAGGATTTGGCCGTCGATGCGGACACGGGCGAATCCTTCCCGTTTCAGTTGCTTGAACAGCGTTTGATGGCTTCCTTTCTGAGCGGTGACCAGCGGGGCCAGGATTATGGCCCGGGAGCCCTCGGTCAGTGACATCACCCGGTCTACGATTTGATCGATGCTCTGGGAAGAAATGGGGCGCCCGCACTGGTAACAATGGGGTGTTCCCACCCGCGCAAACAGCAATCGCAGGTAGTCATATATTTCGGTTACCGTCCCGACGGTTGAGCGCGGATTGTGACTGGCCTTTTTTTGTTCAATTGCAATGGCCGGCGAAAGTCCTTCAATGAGATCCACATCGGGTTTGTCCATACGCTCTAAGAATTGCCTGGCGTAGGTCGACAGGGACTCCACATACCTGCGCTGGCCCTCGGCATAGAGGGTGTCGAAGGCAAGGGTCGATTTGCCGGATCCGGATAAACCGGTGATAACTAAGAGTTTGTTGCGCGGCAGTTCGACATCGATATTTTTTAGATTATGCTGCCGTGCCCCCTGTATGATAATTTTTTCGGAAGTCATATCCCCTGTTTTCTTTGCTAAAAATTATTCTTTCTTACAGGGTTCATAAAGAATTATCAAACAAATTCCCTGTAAGCACCTGTTGCGATTACAGTTTGTTGAGCTAAATAGTTATGAACATTTTTTTTTATAAAATTTTTAAAAATTAAAGATAATAGAAGATAATTGGCGATTTTATAAGATGTCATAAATGTTGATAACTAGAGACAATTGATGGATCTACTTAAAATTCTTAAAAAAATCTTCTTCCATAAAAAGTTTCATATAATGCTGCTCGGCGGGCATATGCTTAAAATTTTACATAAAAACAGATTGTTATAAATTGTTCACAAACGCTTAATAGCTAATCGTAAAATCCTGTTTTCCGGGTTTGACACTTTCTGACTGATGCCTTAAACAGGCACCAGTTTTCTTCGGGTGAGTGCATAATCTAACGTAAACCTTCCCAGCCGTTAAACTTCATTAATTTAAACCAGTTGGCAACTTCACAAAACTTTAATTTTATCTTTTAGTTATTTAAACGATTTAGAATGTTAGGCTCTATGGAAGCTGTCTGGAAAAAGGTAAAATCTGCGATCAAGCAACGCATTCCGGTCCACAGTTTTAACATGTGGATCGAACCGTTGAAGGTCAGTCAAACCGACAAAGGTGACTGGGTTGTCAATTGCCCGAACTTCTTTTCTAAAAAGCGGGTGCAGGGCCTTTACGGTGATATGATCCGGGACGCCCTTCAAAAATCTTGGGGACAGGACTGCCGGTTGAAGTTTGCAATCTCCAGTAATACCGGTATGAAAGAAAGAAATATCACCGGGGATCTTCAGCTGCCGTTGCCGGGCGGAAGTACCCGACCCGGTAATGGGCATTTTTTAAGAAGAGATTTTACGTTTGACCAGTTTGTTGTCGGGAGCAATAATGATTTTGCCTTTTCAGCCTCCCTGGCACTGGCCTGCCGCAAGGACCCCCAGCAGAATGCTTTGTTTTTACTGTCCAAGACAGGTATGGGCAAAAGCCATCTGTCCCAGGCCATCGGCAATCAAGTATTGTCACTTTTTCCCAATGAGCGGGTTTACTACACTACCGCTGAGAATTTCAGCAATGAAATGGTGCAGGCCTTCCGGCATGACGAAATCGATAAATTTAAGACAAAGTACCGTAACCAGTGTGACGTTTTGCTCCTGGAAGATGTTCATTACCTCAGCGGCAAAGAACGGACCCAGATCGAACTTGCCCTGGCCCTCGACACCCTTTTCGAATCCGGCAAACGCATTATTTTTTCCAGCTGCTATCTGCCGGCTGATATCCCCAAACTCAATGACAAATTGAGATCGCGTTTATCTTATGGGATTATTTCAACTATCGACCCGCCCAACTTCAGGACCAGGGTCCGGATATTGCAAAAAAAGATTAAGATTAACGGCTACCGGATGCCTGAAAATGTGATTCAATATCTGGCCGGAGAACTGACCGATGATGTCCGCCAGCTTGAAAGCGGGCTTAACGGGGTTGCCGCTAAATCGTCGCTGTTGGGAATGCCGATTGATCTCGATCTGGCTGAAAGTATCGTAAAAAATATTGTTCGCCAGCGCAGGCGAATCACCACTGATGTTATCAAAAAACTGGTATGCAAATATTATAATGTTTCCCTGGCCGATGTTATATCGCGCTCGCGTAAACAAAATTTCGTCCGGCCCAGACAAATCGGCATGTACCTGTCGCGACACTATACGGACGCGCCATTGCAAAGCATTGGAAAATCATTTAACCGCTATCATGCCACCGTACTGCATTCCATAAACTGCATTGAGCGCGGTATCAAACAAGACAGCTCGGTAAAAAAACAGGTTGGCTTTTTCCGTAAAAAGCTGGAATCTGGCAAATTCTAGGAATGTCGAATGACGAATGTCGAATGACGAATGAAGGAATTCTATCGATTTTAAATTATCAATGATGGAGCGAAGCGACCTCCGCAATTCCACATTCGACAATCGTCATTCGACATTTTTTATGTTCGTCCCCCGTCATTTGTCAGTTCCAAACATTCTCTCTTAAATTCTCAGCAACTCGATCATCTCCTGATGAATATGTCCGTTGGTCGCCAGGATTTCGTCCTGGTCACCTGAATACGGGCGATTTGAAAATGTTGTGACCTGTCCTCCAGCCTCTGCTGCAATCAGGGCACCGGCAGCCGTATCCCAGGGTTTTAAATTTTGTTCCCAGAACCCCTCGAAACGGCCACAGGCCACATAACAAAGATCAAGCGCTGCTGAGCCCAATCTTCGCAAACCCTGGGCGGCCTTTAAGCAGTTGCCGTACCGGGTGATCACCGGGTCAAAAATCTCTTTGACATTATACGCAAACCCTGTAACCAGCAAACTGTCTGTGAGCGTGGAGATCGAAGAGACTTGAATCGGCAACCCATTGAGCTGAGCACCCTGTCCTTTGACCGCCGAAAAGAGTTCTCCGGATAAAGGGTTTAAAACAATTCCCACCACCATGTCACCCTTAAATGCCAGGGCGATGGATATGCAGAAGATCGGGACCTGATGGGCAAAATTCACCGTGCCGTCCAGCGGATCAATGATCCACCGGTATTCAGACGACCCGGTCGTCAACCCGCATTCTTCACTCAGAATCTCATGCTCAGGAAAGCTGTGACGGATAACGGTGATAATCTCTTTTTCAGATTCCGTATCGGCCTCCGTAACGATTTCTTGAGCCACCTTTTTGCGGATCCGCGATATGTTACCGTACCGCGCTTGCAGTATGCGGGCACCCTTTTCGGCGGCGGTCACAGCCGCCTGTTTGTGGGGTTCGAAATCCATAGGGGATAACCTCTCTGGGAATGTCGAATGACGAATGACAATTGACGAATTAAGGATGTCGCCTTGCTCCGCTTTTTATAAATGCAAAATAATTAAAATAGATTAGAAAAACTACGACCTATGGTTGTGTCCCGGAAAAAACTTACTTAATAAACGTACTCAAAGCGTTTATAAATAAATTCTTAGCTCTGGCCAAGGGAGGTCAGGTTGTTTGCTGCGCAGGTCCTAGGCTGCTCAGTTGCGCCCGCTTTACGCCGTGCTCCGATAT
>JAIVWA010000309.1:0-5999 GCA_049190255.1 Gammaproteobacteria bacterium
GAACCATCGCAACTATCGAACCGGCGATGATGGCGGTGGCGGCGATCCAGCACAGAATATCAAACAGCGGCAGGAAATCAGTGATAAACTCAAGGGTGAATACCGAAAAGATAATGCGGATCAAGGCATAGGTTGAAGTTTTAGCCATGGCGGTGGATATGATAATAGTTACGGCCGAAGGTGCATAGGTATAGGCATCCGGCTGCCAGGCATGCATAGGAAAGAGCGCGATTTTTATGCCGAATCCAATGAAAATAAAGACAAAAGCAGCCTGTACGACAGTCGTTGAGTACAGGGGTGGGAGCAGTATGCGAAGATCCTCCATATTCAGAGAGCCGGTCATGATATAAAGATATCCCACACCGATCAGATAGAAGCAGGCCCCGATAGTTCCGATAATTAAATACCTGAAACTGGCTACCGTAGCTCGTCCTTTGCCGATCGCTATCAGCGAATAGGAGGTCAGCGACGCCACTTCGAGAAGGACAAAAAGATTGAACATGTCCCCGGTGAGGATGATTCCAAGAAGTCCGGTAATCAGTAAAAGATACAGGCTCCAAAACAGCCCTACCCTGTCCGGCAACTCAAATTCCACGGTTCTCCTGGCATAGATGGTCGAAATCAGGGCCAGGGATGACACCAGCACCAGCATAAAGGCATTGAAGTGATCCACCCGGTATTCGATCCCCCATGGCGGCCTCCATCCTCCCAGCCAGTACTGGATGGTTCCCTGCTCAATGACTGTTTTCAGAATGACAAAAGATGAAACCAGGCAGATCAGCAAAGCCGCTATTGCCAAGGGGAAGCCGGCTCGTTTTGACCACCACCCTGAAAGAAATATCAAAAAGGATATTACAAGGGGGCAGACAACGATAATGACTGGTAATTGCAGGCTCATGTCAGATTCAGAAAAGGTCTTTCATGTCCGGATCATGTTTTATGACTTTGATAAATTGCTCGGTGCGGTGATCATAGCGTTTTTTAAGGATGACCAGCAGCCGCTGGCTCAACAGATATCCCATGTAGGGATCTTTTTCGCAGAGGGCCCTTATTTTATCTCCTCTCATCGAAAATATTTCGCAGGGTTCGGCACATACGGCGTCGGTGGTGTAATACCCCTCCTCGATCATCGTCGACCAGCCGAAAGCAAATCCGGGTTTGATGGACCCGACCGAGACGGTGATCTTCTCAGCAATCCTTTGCTCAAGCAGCACCTTGCCCCTTTTCACCATATAAAAGTGGTCGGCGATATCGCCCTGTCTGAAGATGATCTCCTGATCCTCGAATTTCAAAACATCGGTAATCGAGATAATTCGGTTGAGCATATCGTCTTTGAGATGGGTCATAATGACCATCTTTTTTAAGTCCTCCGTGGTTACCATGCCACCTCCTATTCAGTATCGCCGCAGACATACGCGGGCTGGGGCTCGCTTACAACTCAGGGTCAATCATCTTTCAGTTGGGCCAGAATTTCATCTTCTTCCAGGGTACCGTACTGCTGGTGGAGCTTGATGATTAAAGCCAGGGCAACGCCGAGGGTCGCCACAGCCACAACGATTGCCGTCAGCATCAGCACATGGGGTAAGGGATTGATATAATTCAGCGCGGAAACCGCGTGATCCCCCGGGCCGTGGGCATGCTCGATAATCGGTATGGTGGCCTTGTCTTTGGCGCCGATGGAAATGAAAAACAGGATGACCGCGGTCTGCAGAATGTTCATCCCGATGATCTTTTTAACCAGGTTGTTTTTAACAATCATGGCATACAGGCCGATCATCATCAGTGAGATGTAAATCCAGTAATTCAACTTTGAAATGATGATCAATGCCAGGTCATGCATTCTTATAACCCTTCATCATGTTTACCGGCCGAGGCCAGATTGTAGTAAAGGATTATCATGACGGCCATCACGGCCATACCCACACCAATTTCAACCAGGAGGATCCCGTGGGAGCGCGCCGTTACCGGATCGACGCCGAAAATTTGAGAAAGCGCGCTGTAATCCAGGAAATTTGAACCCAGAAGCAGGCTGAGCCCTCCGGTGGCGGCATACAGGAACACTCCCAATGTACAAAGAAGTACGGCCTTTCTTTCGCTGATTCGGTTTGTGGATGACCGCAGGTTGTGGGAGACAGCAAAAATGATTACCGATGCGCCCAGGATTACGCCACCCTGAAATCCCCCGCCGGGACTGTGATGTCCATGGGCAATGACGTAGAGGGCAAAAATCTGGATAAATGGAATTATCATGCGGCAGGTAGTTTTGATGATTAAATCATGGGGCACCCATTGCAAATCGATTCGTTCAAAATCAACAGACTCCCGTGGATATGGGCCGCCCTTTTCGATTCGAAAGGTAATTCCGGTGGGCACATGCCGGTATAGCCGTGTTTCAGGTTCAATGTGCTTAAACCTTCTCAACAGAAAAATGCAGCCAATTCCGGCCGCGAAAATAACAATGGTCTCAAACATCGTGTCATAGCCGCGGTAGTCGGCTAAAACCGCGGTGACGATGTTGGGGACCGATGTATCTTCAAGGGTGTTTTCGATATAATAGGGGGATACATGGGTGCTGGCCGGCGATGTTGGATCGCCCCAGGAGGGAAAGTCCAGCGTGCAATAGATCAGAAGGCTGCCGAACAACAGTACGATAATTGCTCCAAGGGCTCTCAATCTTTGGTCCTCCTTGAGGTTCGGAAAACCGCGGACACGAACAGCACCGTACTGATTCCCGCGCCTACCGATGCTTCGGTAAAGGCCACATCGACCGCCCCCATAATGGCCCACAGAAGGCACATCATGAAACTGTAGGCCCCAAAAAGTATGGCGGCCCCCAGCAGGTCTCTAACCGCTATCGCAGCCAGGGCGGTGATGACGACCATTATCAGAATGATCAGTTGGATCAGCCACAACATGGTCTACTTCTTCTCCTTGGTCCAGGGCTTCAGGCCGGCCCTGACGCCCGCGTCGATAATGGCGTGAGTCGCCGTCGGGCTGGTAAAAAAAACGAAAATGACGATTAAAATAATTTTAAAAGCAGTCAGCAGGGAAGCGATGGAAAGTTCTTGGAGTGTGTACAGGGCCATAGCCGACATCGTCAAGACGTGACCGGCCGTATCCAGTTTTCCGGCCGGATGCAGCCGGGAATAAAAGTCCGGAAACCGAATGATACCAACCGAACCCCCGGTAAAAAAGATGAGACCACTAACCAGAAGTATTATGATAACGATATCCATTGAAGCTGTTTTCCTCTAAGTTTCGTCATATAGGCCTTTTCTTTTTTGAAAATACCTCGATGCAGCCAGCACAGCGATAAAATTCAACATGGCGTAAGCCAAAGCAATGTCGACGAACATGTCCACCCGCTGATAAACCAGACCGATCAGGATCAGAAGCGCCACAGTCTTGCTTCCGATGGCATTGACCCCGATCAGGCGGTCAAGAACGGTCGGCCCGGCAACCGCCCGGTAAAGGGAAAGCATCATAATCAGGGCTAAATAAAGACCGCAATAGAGAAATAGGATGTCCATTATTTACCGAATACTTTGGCGATTCTTGCTTCCATTTCACCGGGCAGAGGTTTGCCGGATTCCGTATCGATACAGTGAACCGAGAATTTTCCCAGAGCAGTTACGTTGACGGTGATAGTTCCGGGCGTCAAGGTGATGGAATTGGCAAACGTGGTTCGGGAGATATCGCTAGTCAGTTTGCTGTTAAATTCGATGATGTGAGGATCGATCAGTTCCATCATTCGGGGATGAAACACCAGATACATTACGTGAAGGTTTGCCCGAAAAATTTGATAAAGCAGCCATGGAATATACCCAATACAGCGAAACCACACGAGAGGAAGACGTCGATTCACCGGTGACGGAAAGAGTAAATCTGCGGATAATAAAGCGACGATCGCACAGGAAATGCCGCCCAGCGTGAGATGCAACCCATCGAATCTACCCGAAAATACAAGCCATACGGCAAACATAACCAGAAAAGTAAGGAAAAAGCTCGCACTGAATCGTTTCGGATGCGCAGGCCGGGAAGCGTCATGGCCTTGCTTGGGTTGAGACTGATCTTCACGGTCGGAAGCGTGATTAAAGGTATTCATTGCTAAGAATTCCCTTTGGGGAAATGGGATAAGGGAAAATTTATACCGCTTTTAAAAATAAAGTTCCGAAATACGAAGGGGTGGTATAAGTGGTTGTAGAAAAAAACGTTCGAACAGCGGAACGTTTTTTGACAACCTCTATAAGCTTGTGTGCAGTCTCCGGATGAATCACAACATGTCGTGCCGTCGGACTTGCGATGACGATATTCATCCGACTATAGACGCGTAAAGTCCAAATAACAGATGCCGGCGATGCTGTCAAATCGTAAGATTCAACCAGACTAGGATTCGCCGTTGACATTCCAACATGCCTGCGATAGTTGAATAGTATCATTTTAGTTCATTTGACGTTTCCATTTTAAAAATGTCAAGGAGGGGGGGACAATGCCGGTAAAATTCAATCAATATTGGACAATCATAAGTGAAAGACGAGAAGAATATGGAAATTTCGTCATCAAGGAATTTATACCAGGAATAAATTCCCTTGGAATTCACGTTGTAGCCGGCTGGTCGGTCCTGGTCGGCGGTTACAGTGAAATGTTTGTTGAAAGTATGAGCAATGATCTAGAGCTTATTGAGAAGGCGTTGAAGAATCCAAAATTTAAAAAGTTGCGGGAAAATCTGTTCCATTACGTAAAAGCGTATAAAACAAAAATACTCATCCCCGCAGGATGGAAGGATTCATATACAACTGATATTAAAGAGGATACTATTAAATTCAATCAAATGTGGGATATTATAAGTAAAACCAAAGCTGAATATGAAGACTATGTCACCAATGAATACTATCCGTTACTGGAAGAATCCAACATTACTGTAGCCGGTGAATGGGAGGTTTTGATAGGAGACGGTCCGCATATTATTTGTGAGGGCAGAGTTCGTGATACTGAAAAGTTAATAAGAACCATCCAGAGCAAAAAATTTCGAACAGCGAGACGAAAATTAAAAGGATTCGTTGAAAATTTTGAATGCCGTATCCTTACCTTTCACATACAAAAGATCAAAGGTTACAAATCTTCGAGTTATCATATGCTGGAAGTATAGCGTTTCAGGTTTTAGATTTCTGAACACAGAACCACCTTGCACATTACTTGTGTATCAATCAAACGGGTCGCCGAGTCTTCACAAATCCCTCATTTTGACACCTTTTCATGCTATTGCCGGTGTAAATGGTGAGGATAGAAGCCCATCTCGAAAATTTCATATTCAGTCTCGCCATCAAGGAGCTCATCGAACTTTTGCTCTATGGATTTCCGTAAACCGCTATTTCCCCAATTGTTCCAATCTTCTATGTTTCGCCAATTTGAAGCCACCACAACTCGAAATGGATTTTCAAGGTCCCACAGAGTCTCTGAAGAGATGTACCCTTCTCGGCCCATGGCATCATAACGAGCCTCTTTAAGCAAATTCTGAATCTCTTTTAAATGCCCCTCCTTGAATCGTCGCTTTATTAAAACCTTAATTGGCATGATGACCTCCACTCGTTACATAACTGGAAAAAAGCACAGATATTATCATCTGTCTCTCGTTCCTTTGCTCTAATTGACAGATACAATTTTGCAATGAGAAGACCCACAAGGCCACCACCAGTCTCAAAACGGGGGGGGTCAATGTGACCGCGAAAGGAGGGGCCAGTGGTAACCCTGTGTGTCTGATTGATCGATAGCAGGAGTGAATCGGGAATGTCAATGGGGAACTGAAAAAGAAAGAGGTTTGTAACCGGTTTTATTACCGAACGCGGAACCTGTAAGGCCACCGAAGAAGATATCCGGCGGTTGTTCCCGGAAAAGAGCTGACGACGTTAGACGAGGATCATAGTGGATACGAGAAACAAATTGTTTGCACGGATCTCTGATTATTAGTATATAAGTCCTCAAGGCCACTTTTTTAAGTC
>JAIVWA010000310.1:0-5989 GCA_049190255.1 Gammaproteobacteria bacterium
TCGCAACCCGCAACCCGTTTTACTCTTCGTCCAGCTCCTGCTTAAGATCCCTCGTCATCAATCGATAGACGGCTTCTTTGGGGTCGAGATCTTCATACAGGATCCGATAGATCTCATGGGAAATCGGCATGTCAACTCCCAGCTTGCGGGACAGATTGTAAAC
Source organism: Gammaproteobacteria bacterium (assembly GCA_049190255.1). GTDB lineage: Bacteria > Desulfobacterota > Desulfobacteria > Desulfobacterales > JAFDCJ01 > JAFDCJ01. Next base: position 164 of record JAIVWA010000310.1, read on the forward strand.
GGACTTGGCGGTTTTAACCCCTTCGGCCACCATCCGCATTTCGCCCAGAATGTCGTTTACCTTTTTCCCCTCGCCGATCTTTTGGCCCACGGTGTGATTTCTGCTTAAATGTCCCGTGCAGGTAAGAATGAGATCACCAAAACCGGCAAGACCGGTAAAGGTTCGCGGATTGGCTCCCATCTTCAGCCCCAGACGTCTTATCTCGGTCATCCCCCTGGTGATCAAAGCGGCCCGGGTGTTCAGCCCCAATTTCAGTCCATCAATTACCCCGGCGGCAATCGCAATCACGTTCTTCAAGGAGCCTCCCAGTTCAACACCCATGACATCATCGCTGGTATAAACCCTAAAGTGCGGTGTGGCCATCACCTGCTGCACCAGAGCGCAAATCTCCATGTCTTTGGAGGCTGCAGTTACAACCGTCGGAAGATTTTGGGCAACTTCCCGGGCAAAGCTTGGCCCCGAGATGACCGCCAGATGCTCCGGTGGAATTTGCGGAAGGGTTTCCTGCAGAACGCCGGTCATCGTCAGGTGTGTTTTGTTTTCTATGCCCTTTGAAGCCGAGGCAATGATGGCCTCTTTGGAAATATGGTCGGCCATTTTAAGCGTGGTCTCCCGCATAACATGCGAAGGTACCACCACCAGCACCAGATCCTTGCCGGATACAACATTAACAAGATTATTGCGGGGCTTCAGATTGGAGGATAGTTTAATATCCGGAAGGAAATATTGATTTTCACCGGACTCTTTGATCTGCTGGATGACTTCCTTTTCAAAAACCCACAGATCAATGGCAAAGCCTTTGGAAGCCAGTAAATTTGCCAGAGCTGTTCCCCAGCTTCCGGCACCGACGACTCCAATCTTAACTTTATTCGGATCTATATCATTTTTGAATTGCATACGTTATACCTAACCCGGAAAAACCGGAAAATGCCTAAATTGCGCTAAAATGCCTAAATTGCCTAAAGTTGTTGCGTCGCTTCGCTCTGTCCATATTATAAACGCCTGGAATCTTCAGAATGAAAAATCAGAAATCAGTATGTGATTATAATAACATACCTAGTTTTTCTCTTTTAATAAAATTGATCTGCCGGAGGCGGACCTTAATTTTAGGCATTTTAGGCAATTTGCAATTTTAGGCATTTCTTTGGCCAACTTAGCTTTATATATAAAGATCTTGCGACACAGTGAACATAATTATCTATTAAGTATACTAATCCGGATAATTCGGGCCAAAGATGCTACTCTTCCTTTTCAGCCAATCGTGCCGCACCGACAATTCTCTCGTCAGATTCCAGCCCCATGAGCTTTACGCCCTGGGTGTTGCGGCTGATCACTGAAATTCCCTTAATGGGCATACGAATAATTTTTCCGATATTTGTCATCAACATCAGATCGTTTTCTTCTTCTACAAGCAATATGGATACTACCCGACCGTTTCGCCGGGTGGTTTTAATTGAAATCACCCCTTTGCCTCCCCGCTTCTGAACAGGGTACTCATCAATGGATGTTCTCTTTCCGTATCCATTCTCGGTAACGGCAAACAGGGTCTGACCATGGCTTAATGCTTCCATTGCCACAATTCGATCACCGGATGCCAGATTCATTCCCTTTACACCCATAGAGGTTCGGCCGGATGGCCGAATATTGGCCTCATGAAACCGGATTGATTTGCCCAAGAGAGATCCTAAAAAGACGTTCAGCGTTCCATCAGTAATTCTGGCTGAAATTAATTCGTCATCCGGCATAAGCTTTAAGGCGATGATACCGCCGGCCCGGGGGCGACTGAATGACATCAGGTCTGTTTTTTTCACAAGCCCATTTCTGGTGGCCATGAGAATGTGATAGCCGGGTTCAAATTCCGGAATCGGCAGCACCGTGGTCAGGTTTTCACCGGGTTCCAGATTCAGGAGATTGACGATCGCTTTACCAAGACTCATACGGCCGGCCTGGGGTAGGTCATACACCTTGCGCCAGTATACCTTGCCTTTATTGGTGAAAAACATAAAGGTGTGATGGGTCGAGGCCACAAACAGATGCTCCACGAAATCATCGTCTTTGGTGCCCATGCCTGTTTTGCCTTTGCCTCCCCGGCGCTGGTTCCGGTATAGGGTAATGGGATTTCGTTTGATATATCCCCGTTTGGAAATGGTAACAACCATATCTTCTTCCACGATCATGTCTTCAATCGAAATTTCTACGGTCTTGCCGACAATTTCTGTGGTGCGCTGATCACCGTATTCTTTTTGAATTTCACCAAGCTCATCTTTAATAATGTTTAATACCAACCTTTCATTGGCGAGTATCTCTTTGAAGCGGGCAATATCTTTGAGCAAATTTGTGTATTCTTCGGCTATTTTCTCACGCTCAAGTCCTGTCAGTCTCTGCAGGCGCATGTCAAGGATTGCCTGGGCCTGGATGGGCGTCAAGCTGTAGCGCTCAATCAATCGATCCTTGGCCTCGGCCGGGGATTGGGAGTGTCGAATCAAAGCCACCACATCATCCAGATTATCAAGGGCTACTTTTAAACCTTCCAGGATGTGCGCCCGATCTTCGGCTTTTCGCAAATCGAAGCGGGTGCGGCGGATAATAATATCCTTGCGATGCAGAACAAAGTATTCCAGGATCTCCTTGAGGGTCAACAGCTCGGGCCGATTGTTGACGATGGCCAGAAAAATAATACCGAAGGTGTTCTCCATGCGCGTCAGTTTATAGAGCTGATTGATAATCACACCTGCGATCTGATCTTTTTTCAGACCTATGGCGATTCTCATTCCCTCTCGGTCGGACTCGTCCCTTACAAATCTGACGCCTTCAATCTGCCGATCTCGAACGAGGGCGGCGATCTTTTCAACTAGCTTGGCCTTGTTGACCTGGTAAGGCAATTCCGTTACCACAATAGTCTCACTCTGGGTGCGCTTATCCTTTTCAACGATCACCCGGGCACGGATTTTAATGATCCCTCGACCGTTCTTATACGCTTCTTTAATGCCATCGATTCCGTAAATAATGCCGCCGGTGGGAAAATCCGGCCCCGAAATATGCTGCATCAGCTCATTCCAGGTGATCTCCGGATTATCAATAAGGGCCGTGATGGCATCGGTAACCTCGGAAAGATTATGGGGCGGAATATTGGTAGCCATCCCGACCGCAATACCGGTCGATCCGTTTACCAGAAGAGCGGGTACTTTGGAGGGCAGCACCGACGGTTCACTGAGCGATTCGTCATAGTTGGGCACAAATTCAACCGTCTCCTTGTCCAGGTCTTCCAGCATCTGGTGAGTCAGCCGCTGCATCCGAATTTCCGTGTATCTCATGGCGGCCGGCCGATCTCCGTCAACAGACCCAAAGTTTCCCTGACCATCGACCAGGGGATAGCGCATTGAAAAATCCTGCGCCAACCGCACGATCGTATCGTATACGGCCGCATCACCATGGGGATGATATTTACCGATGACATCGCCAACGATACGGGCCGATTTTTTATAGGCTTTGTTATAATCGTTTTTAAGCTCGCGCATGGCAAACAGCACGCGCCGATGAACGGGCTTAAGACCATCGCGCACATCCGGCAGTGCCCTGCCGATAATGACGCTCATGGCGTAATCGAGATAGGATTTTTTCATCTCCTTCTCGATACTGACTTCACTCATTGCTTCGTTTTGGATCATTTCAACTCCCTGGCCCGAAAAGTTATTAGTTAACCGTTATTGGTTATTCGAATGTAACAGTGAGCACCGGTGCTTGCACACTATCATATTTTTTGTATTGCTCGGTATTGCTAAATCATAAGTGAGTCGCCACTAAGGAAAACTGTCTTTAAACAGAAAGATTAGGTTTATACAGGGCATTATTAAATCTTTCTCAGTCTCGACTGCAACGTCGTTACCAATAACCAATAACGATTAACAGATAACTAATTCATTTCTCGCCGGGTTCAACAATGCGCTGATAACTGGATTCGTAAATATCAGTTAAAGTTAGAAACGCCGTTGCCACTAGTGGACCATAAATAATGCCCAGGATTCCGAAAAGCTTCAAGCCTCCGATTAGCGAGAGAAATACCAGCAAGGTGTGCATCTGAACGCGCTTTCCCACCAGTTTAGGTTTGAAAAGGTATTCGATACTTCCCGAAAGCAGTATATAAAAAATAATAAAGAAAATGCCGGCCGCCAACCGTCCCTGCAAAATCAAATACAGCGCCGCCGGCAGGAAAACGGCCCCGACCCCTACGATCGGCAAAAATGCGAGCAACGCCATGATCACGCCCCAGAGAAACGGCGATTTAAAACCAAAAAGTGCAAAAACAATCCCGCCAAGAGTTCCCTGGATTAATCCGCCCAGACCATTACCAAGCAGGATGGCAACGGCCATATCCTTGAACTTCTGAATGAGTTTTTCATCCTGATCATCCGGCAGCGGTGATAATCCCACGATGAAGGACACCAGCCGCTGGCTGTCGATCAAAAGGTAAAAAACAATCAAAAGCATAAAAAAGAAGTTCACCACAAAGTTGACGATATTGGCCGTCATGGACCTTGCCTGCTGGTAGAGAAATAGCCCCACGGTCCTGCCAAGTTCGGCGACTCCCTTGTTAAGCTCATCACCGCTGATTTTTATCCCGAAGTTCGTTAGGATGTCGTTGATTTTGTCAACGATTTTACTGTTTTCGAGCAACTCTTTGATTGGATTGTTCAATACCGCATCTCTGGCTGTAAGATACAGGTCATAGGCTTCATTGGCTAAAATGCCTACAAAGGCGGATACCGGTACAAAGAGAACGAAAAATATGATGATACAGGTTATCAACGAAGAAAGCGTCGCGTTGAGTTTACGATGCAAAATGCGGTAAACCGGATTAAAAACCCCGGTGACAACGATAGCCAGAACAATTACAGATAAAAACGGCCACAGAAGCCAGCCCAGCAGAAAACAGGATACCAGAAATAAGGCCAGGAAAAACCACAAAATGATGTCACGCGGCGATGATAGGCTCAAATTACCTCCCTGAGAGCTGGGTTACCCTGCCTGATTTTTTCTGGAATGATAAAAATTTCCCCACAAAAAAAGCCACGGCACATTAAACCAGTGAGCAAAAGGTCTGGGCCGTGGCGATAATTAAAAAGGTGCCTTGCATTCAAATGCCTACGGATATTATCTGCTGAAAAAAACTCCAGCGATCGACAAAAGAATGATCTCATAAATGAGCACCGGCATATAATTCCCATCAAAAATGCTGTAGGTAATTCCTCCACCGATAATAGCCGGTACGCCAAAAAATACCAGTATTCCTAATTTTCGACTAACGCTCATCCCAGTTTCCCTCCTCCCGCAATGGCCCCCCAAAACCACCCGTTATTGCTCAACAATATCAATGGGGTAACGCATCCAAAAATTCAAATAAGTATTAGCAATAATTGAAAATAAAGTAAAGAAAAAAAAGATAAAAAATGGTTCAGGGTTCAACGTTCAGAGGTTCAGAGGTTAATTAACCGTCATATTCCCGATCGTGCTGTTTTGCACATTGTAATTTTTCTAGCGTTTGCGAGTCAGCAGTTCCGATTTGTGGTGAACCCTGAGACTTTTAACCGCTGAATCTAAAACTCAGAACCCTCGCATGAAACTTAACAAACTTAAAAAGCGAACCGCAGAACCGCAGAATATCGAATATCGAATGTCGAAGGGTGGTTTCGCTTCGCTCAGTCTTTTTTAAAATGGACCGTTCGACACAAAAGCTCACGACAGGCCGTTCGACAAAAAGGCTCACGACAGGCAGAATTCATTTATTCGACGTTCGACCTGCCCGCAATGCCTTTAAACTGGTGCGAG
>JAIVWA010000311.1:0-5970 GCA_049190255.1 Gammaproteobacteria bacterium
AATGACTTAAATTTTTGATCCCAATGTTTTGGTCATTGAATATTGGGATTTGAGATTTATTTGTAATTTGGTGCTTGTAATTTGGTATTTGGAAGTAGTTCATCACGCGTTTAGCTCTTGGAATAACTCTTGGGCATGATAAGAGCTTCGCACAAACGGTCCGCTGGCAACTTCCGCAAAACCCATTTTAAGTGCTTTTTTGCGCCAGGCTTCAAATTCTTGCGGGGGGATAAAACGTTCAACAGCCAAATGGTTTTTTGAAGGCTGCAAATACTGACCTAATGTCAGGATGCGGCAGCCGGCCTCCAGCATATCCTCGAGCGTCTTTTCGATTTCCTGGGGCGATTCTCCCAAACCAAGCATGAGCCCGGATTTGGTTGGCAAATCAGGGTTGAACTCATGAGCACGCTGAATTAGCTCGAGGGACCGGCGATAATTCGCCTGGGGGCGAACCCGGGGGTAGAGGCGCACAACAGTTTCAATATTGTGATTTAAAACATCCGGATCGGCGTGCAGCACCGCATAAAGTGCTTCTTTACTTCCCTGAAAATCGGGGATCAGAACTTCCACGCTGGCATCCGGAATCTGTTGGCGGATTTCCTTTATCGTTGCGGCAAATATCCCGGCACCCCCGTCAGCAAGGTCGTCCCGGGTGACGGATGTGATGACCACATATTTTAACCCCATCTCCTTTGAGACGCCCGCGACGCGGGCCGGTTCTTGCAGATCAGGCGGTTCCAGGTTGCCTTGCGGTATGGAGCAAAAACGGCAGCTGCGCGTGCACCGCGATCCCATAATTAGAAATGTTGCGGTTTTATGTGAAAAACACTCCCATATATTCGGACACTTTGCTTCCTGACAAACGGTATGCAGGCGGTCCCGGCCGATCATTCCCTTGACCTTTTCAAAAGCGGGCCCGGTGGGCAGGCGTCGCTTCAGCCAGTCCGGTTTTTGGACGAATACGGTGGATTTCGAGTTTTGGTTCATGTCAAAATCTTTTTGTGCAAAAATCAAGTTACCCAAAGAAATGCCTAAAAACAGAATGCCTAAAATGCATTTTAGGCATTTCCTGGTTTACCAGGCCTATGATTTGCTGCTGCAAATCCGAATAACTGATATCATTGAGATCCAGTCCCAGAACGGATTTAAAATTTTCTTTGACGGCATTACGGACAACATCCATTGGGATTTCTTGGCCCCGTTCCTGCTTCACCGATGTCATAGACACACCCGGCAGGCCACAGGGCTGGATCCAAGAGAAAGGGGTTAAATCAACATTAACATTCAAGGCCAGGCCGTGGAAGCTGATGCCTTTTCTCAGGGCAATCCCGATGCTGCCCATTTTGGAGTTGCCCATCCAGATCCCGGGGTTCTTTTTATTGCGCTGTGCTGTCAACCCCCAGGTCCTGACCGTGCGCAGCATGATCTCCTCAAGTGCTTCGACAAAATCCGTCACGCCAAGCCTGCGGGCCTCTAAATTAATAATGAAATATACAACCAGCTGACCGGGGCCGTGAAAGGTTATATATCCGCCCCGTTCCACCTGGACGATGGGAATGCCGGACTGCTTCAGAAATGACTCCGAGACCAGAAGATGATCGCGGCCGCCCCGGCGGCCCAGGGTAAAGACAGCCGGATGCTCTAAAAACAGGATGATATCCTGGCTATTGGATCTGCTTACCTTGGCCGCTACAAGGTCGGATTGAAGTTTCCAGGCATGGTTGTAATCTATCATGCCCAGGTTGACGGCGTAGCAGGGCTCGTGGAGCGAGCCCTTCGATTTCGGATTTGGGATTTGGGATTTGGGATTGATTGAAGATCGGTTGAGCGTTGCAGCTAGCGGCCTATGAATTGTAGGTGCCAAATGTTGGATATCAGATTTCGAATCCTGAGCAGCTGCTATGCCATCGGGCGACTCAGTTAAAGCATTTTGTGCTGACGCTGTTTTCAGAGTTTTCAATCTATCCATTTAAAGTCTTCACTAATAAGGGGTATCATACACTTCTCAATCGGGTTGTTACTCAAGCGGGCAGTATAACCAAATAATAAGACATCGCCAATTACTTGCAACCTGCCCGTCACACCACCGCACCTCTATACCACTATCTGAGGTTTGCAATCAGCAACGCCAGGCAATCAATCCGAAATCCGAAATCCCAAATCCCAGATCGAAACGCCCGTGAGGCGTTTCTCATCCCGTCAGACACGGCTTTCTGGCCGCCGTCGTTTCATCCAGCCTTCTGCGGTGACACTTTGTCGGGGCTTCGGTCAACAGTTGCGGGTTTTCGGCAGCTTCTTTGGCGATGGCTTTAAGGGATTGAACAAAAAGATCAATATCTTCTTTGGATTCGGTTTCGGTCGGCTCGATCATGATCGCAGCCGGGACCACCAGGGGAAAGTAAATCGTCGGCGGGTGAAACCCGTAATCCATCAGTCGTTTGACAATGTCCAGGGTGGTGACCTTGTGGGCCTGCTGCAATTTGTCGGAAAACACACACTCGTGCATGCAGGGGCGGTCATAGGCCAGTTCAAACGTATCTTTCAATTGCTCTTTGATATAGTTGGCATTCAGCACCGCCAGCTGGCTGGCCTTTTTAAGGTTTGCTGCTCCCAGGCTCATGATGTAACTGTACGCTTTTACCAGAACCCCGACATTGCCATTGAAGGCATGGAGAGTCCCGATTGATTCCGGAAAATTTTCAGAAAGCAGATAGCGGCCATTTTCCAGGATGACGCGGGGCACCGGCAAAAACGGCTCCAGATGTTTCAATACACAAACCGGGCCGGCGCCCGGCCCGCCCCCGCCATGGGGGGTAGAAAATGTCTTGTGAAGATTTAAGTGCAGCACGTCGATGCCGATTTTGCCCATGTCGGCAATTCCCATCACCGCATTCATATTGGCCCCATCTCCATAGACGAGACCGCCTTTGGCATGAACGATTTCAGCGATTTTTTTGATGTTTTCTTCAAAAAGCCCCAGGGTGTTTGGATTGGTTACCATGATTCCGGCGGTTTGCTCATCCATAACCGCGGCCACATCCTCGGGGGCCAGGATCCCCTTTTCGTTGGATTTTACCGGTACCGGTTTATAGCCGCACAGGGCAGCGCTTGCCGGGTTGGTTCCGTGAGCTGTATCCGGTACGATGATTTTTGACCGGGGTGCGCCCTTACTTTGATGGTAGGTGTAAAAAAGCAGCATACCGGCAAGTTCCCCGTGAGCTCCGGCGGCCGGTTGGAGGGTGGCGGCATCCATGCCGGTGATTTCTATCAAAAATCGCTCAAGATCAAACATAAGTTTGAGGATGCCCTGGGAAAGATCCGGGTGAAGCATGGGGTGGGCCGCGGCAAAGCCGGGCTGGGCGGCCTGCCTTTCGTTGGTTTTGGGGTTATACTTCATCGTACAGGAACCCAGGGGATACATACCGCTGTCCACTGAAAAATTCCATTGCGACAGGCGGGTGTAATGGCGAACAACATCAACTTCGCTCAGATCCGGAAAATCCGGACCATCACCTACCATGCTTTCATCCACCGGAAACGATTCAACGTCCCGTCGCGGCAGAGAAAACCCACATCTTCCTTTTTTACCCTTTTCCCAGAGGAGTGGTTCGTTCAAAATCAGCCCGCTGGTACCTGGAAATTCTGTCATCGCTTTATCTCCTAATCCGGATAAACCGGAACAAAAAATGACGAATCAATATTGACGAATGACGAATGATGGAATCGCTTCGCTCTGTCATAATAATTTAAACGTCTCGGAAATTCGAAGCACGAAATACGCCCGATTTTATAAAATTTAGGTCGAAACAAATCTAAAATCTTAAAACTTTAATGTTCAAAACGCTGTAGATTACCATTTAGGTTCCCTGAATTCATGTGTTTGGGTCATTCGAATTTGGGTCATTTGATATTGTTTCGGATTTCGAGTTTTTTTGTTTTGAAAACGCCTTATCCTTAACTGCTGTGAATGCTGGTCGAAGAAAGCTAACTTACTGCATCAACCAACGTATCCATATCCTGTTTGCTGATGGTTTCGGTAACGCATAACAAATAATGGTTGGGCAGCTCAGGATAGTAGCATTCCAGAGGAAGCCCGGCGATAATTTTTTCAGCTGTCAGACGTTCATAGGTCTTTTCAAAACCATCTTTGAATTGAACAACAAATTCATTAAACGTCGATTGTTTGAAAGGTATAGAAAATCCCGCCTTACGCAAAGCGCCTTTTAAATATTCGCTTTTATCGTAATTTAAGCGGGCAAGGGTTTTGATGCCCGAACCCCCGAGAGAGGACATATACATGGCCGACGCCAGAGCGCACAGACTGTGATTGGTGCAGATGTTGGAGGTGGCCTTTTCCCGACGGATATGTTGTTCCCGGGTGGCCAGAGTCAACACGAAGCCCCGTTTGCCATCCACATCTGTGGTTTGGCCCACCAGACGTCCCGGCATGTTGCGCACATATGGCATCCGGGTGGCAAACATCCCCAGGGCCGGTCCTCCGAAAGAGCGGGGAATTCCCAGACTCTGGCCTTCTCCGCAGGCGATATCCGCTCCCTGGCTGCCGGGATTTTTCATCAGCCCGTAAGCCAGCGGTTCGCTGAATCCGACAACAAAAAGTGTTTTTTCCGCCCGGGTCTTATCCCCAATGGCTTTCAAATTTTCGATACAACCAAAAAAATTGGGCGATTGCACGACCACTGCAGCCAGATCATCCAGGGCGTCCAACGATGAGAGATCGGTGGTGCCGTCCGGCAGATAGGGAAGTTCAATTATTTCATTATCGGTGGGCGCAAGATAAGTTTTGAGCACCCGGCGATAGTGGGGATGAACCAGTCGAGACACGGCCACTTTTTTACGCCGGGAAATTCGCACGGCCATTAGAGCGGCTTCGGCCAGGGCAGAAGCCCCGTCGTATTGCGAGGCATTGGCGACTTCCATACCCAGCAGTCGTGCCGTCAGGGTTTGATACTCAAAGATAGCCTGCAGGGTGCCCTGACTCATTTCGGGCTGGTAAGGCGTATAGGAGGTGACAAACTCGGAGCGGCTCAATAGATGATTGAGGGACACCGGAATATAATGTTCATAGCTGCCGGCACCCATGAACACTTTGTATTCCGGGGATACGGCCATGCTCCCGCAAAGCTCGTCGATGTGGTGATTTAATTCCCACTCGGTCAAGGCCTGCGGCAGGTTAAGATCACTGGTGCGGCGACAATCAACCGGAATGGTTCCGAAAAGGTCCTCCAGGGATTTCAGCCCCACCGTATTTAGCATCTCCGTGATGTCTTCAGGTGTATGCGGAAAATATCGCATCGATCTTATCCTTTCAAAGTTGAGACATAAGCAGTTTTGTCCATTAAGCTATCCGGTTCAGAGGGATCATCGAGTTTGACCTCGATCATCCAGCCATCGGAATAGGGCGTGTTGTTGACCCACTCGGGGGAGTCTTCCAGAGCGTTATTGACAGCGACAATCTCTCCGCTGACAGGCATGTAAAGCTCTGAAACCGCCTTAACGGATTCTACGGTGCCGTATTCAGCGCCTTTTTCAAAGGATTCACCCACATCGGGCAATTCTACAAAAACAATGTCTCCCAGTTGATCCTGGGCATAGTCAGTGATTCCCAATTTGGCAGTTTCCCCTGCTGCTTTTACCCACTCGTGACTTTCAGAATAGCGAACGTCTTCCGGAAAATTAAGCTCGTTAATTTCTTTCATGACTCCTCCTTAAATTAAAATAGATAGAATTCCCTAAATCCCTAAATCCTTTAATTCCTCAATCAGACCCGTGTCCAATTTTCATGCAATCCCACGACGGCCAAAGAGTCACAGCTATTTTTTCAAGCTGAATGACGAGGTCCGGAGTCGCAATCAATCTATCACATACGGGATTTTTAAGTTATAGCTCTTGTATACTACAAAGGTCTCCACGGATTGTACATCTTTTAATTTGGATACTTCCTGGGTGTAA
>JAIVWA010000312.1:0-5968 GCA_049190255.1 Gammaproteobacteria bacterium
TTCAAAGTTCACAGACAAGCGGATAGGGAATATTGGCACCTAGGCCCTTAGTGGCCTTTATCTGACAACATGTTGTAAAGAACTGAAACCATATACCCATACATTGGAATAAAAACGGGATAAAATTTAGAGGACATGTTACCGGTAATTTTCACCAGCCCACTATTGAACTGTAACCACCGGGCACGGAGCATGCAGAATGACATACTGAGCAGTGGAGCCGAATAAAAGCTTTTCAACTTTGGATTTTTTGACGATTCCTAGAAATATTTGATCTATATTCTGATCTTCGGCAAACTTCACCAGTTGCTCCCCGGAGGTCAGGTCTGTCAGCAGCAATTGTACTTCATAAGGCGGATCATCTCCTCCTAAAATTTCCTTAACCTCCCCTTCCATTTTTTCTTCCATTTTTTTGACTTTAGAATGTTTTAGCGGTTCTACCCGGGTAATCGTGTTGACCACCTCCAACTCCGCCTGCCAGATTTTAGCGTGCTCTCGGGCCACCTTCAGCGCTTTTTTGGCCTCATTTGTCTCATCATAACATACCAGGAACTTCATAAATACCTCCCACGAATTATCACATTTACGATTGCACAAAATCTGCCGATTTGACCCCTTTGCGTTTTCGTTCCGCCAGGACACCGTCGAGCCAATCCGGATCCATTTCCGGTACTGATGAGAGCAAAAGGTCCGTATACTCATGGTGAGGCGGCGTAAGAATATCTTTCTTCAGGCCCTGTTCGACAATTCTACCCTGCAGCATAACGACAATCTCGTCGGATATGGCCTTAACCGTTGCCAGATCGTGAGTGATAAAAAGATACGATACGTGCAGCTCGTTTTGCAGATCCTGCAGCAGTTTCAATATATCTTCGGCAACCAATTGATCCAGGGCCGAGGTCACTTCATCACAGATAATCATCTCGGGCTTGGCCGCCAGGGCGCGGGCGATGCAGACCCTCTGCTTTTCACCTCCTGACAGTTCCCCAGGATATCGATCTTTATATTTCTTGGGCGATAATTCGATCTTTTCCAGCAGTTCTATGATCCTGTCATCCTTTTCTTTGCCCTTCATGCCAAAGTAAAATGTGAGAGGACGTCCGATGACATCTCTTACTCTCTGTCGGGGATTGAGGGCTGTGTCCGGCATTTGATAAATCATTTGCATTATCCTGAGTGTTTCAGGTTTGCGTGATTTTAAAGCCGGCGGCAGCTCCTTGCCGCCATAGATGACCTTGCCCTCAAGCGGCGGCAGCAGACCGGTTATTACCCGTGCCAGTGTGCTTTTGCCGCTGCCGGATTCACCCACCAGCGCCACGGTCCGGCCGCGTCTGATTTTAAGGTCAATATTTTCAAGGACCTTTTCCGTTTCCTTTCCGGTGTAACTGGCCGACACGTTTTCAATTTCCAGGACAATATCATGTTCCGTGGCAGACAGATCCCTGTCCTCCCTGAGTGTGCGGACCGAAAGCAATGCTCTGGTATATTCCTCTTTGGGGTGGGCCATCAGTTCCCTGGCATTATTTTCTTCGACCAGATCACCGTATCTCAGTACCATGATGCGGTCGGCTAACTGAGCCACGACAGCCAGGTCGTGGGTAATATAGATGGCTGCCGTGTTAAATTCCCGGGTTATTTTTTTTATGGCGGCCAGAACTTCGATCTGCGTGGTAACGTCCAGCGCTGTCGTCGGTTCATCAAAGACGATGAGATCCGGTGTGCAGGCCATGGCCATGGCCACCATGGCGCGCTGGAGTTGACCTCCTGAGACCTGGTGGGGATAGCGGTAACCGATCCCTTCAGGGTCCGGCAGCAGGAGACGCCGGTAAATGTCCACGGCTTTTTCTTCCGCTTTTTGAAAATTCATCAGACCATGCTGAATCGGCGCTTCTGAATACTGTTTAATGAGCCGATGCGCCGGATTAAATGAGGCTGCGGCGCTTTGGGCGACATAGGAGATACGCACGCCTCTGATTTTTCTCAACTCCTCTTCCGGTGCGCCGAACAGTTCCATGCCGTCAAAGACAATCGAACCGGAGGCGATTCGGCAGCCCCCGCGGGTGTAACACATGGAAGCGAGCCCGAAGGTCGATTTTCCTGCGCCGGATTCCCCTATCAGACCGACAACTTCGCCTCTGTCCAAAGTCAGATCGAGGCCTTTTATGATCGGCAGCCATCTCTCTTCTTCTGAACTGTAGCCTTCTATCTCTATTTTTCTCATTTCAAGTAGATGGGTCATTGGTAATCCTTTAGTCCTTGAGTCCGCTGGCGATCTTCAGAAACCAGTCAACAATTAAATTCACGCCCACCGTCAGGAAGGCGATGGCGCCTGCAGGCCATAGCGGCGTAAGAATGCCGAAGGTGATCGCCCCGGCATTCTCCCTGACCATGCCTCCCCAATCCGCCGTAGGGGGCTGGATGCCCAGGCCTAAAAAGCTTAGAGCGGCGATGAACAAAAACACGAAACAGAAACGCAGGCCGAATTCCGCAACCAGCGGCGGCATGGCATTGGGCAGGATTTCTTTGCGCATGATCCACCAGATTTTCTCCCCGCGAAGCCGGGCCACTTCAACGAACTCCATCACTGCAATATCCATGGCTACGGCTCGCGACAGGCGATAAACCCGCGTGGAGTCCAACACCGCAATCACCAATATTAAAGCGGGAATAGACGTCCCGACCACAGACAGTGCGATTAATGCAAAAATAAGGGTAGGAAAAGCCATCAAAATATCGATAACGCGGCTTAGAGTCAGTTCAGTCCAGCCCCCGAGGGTTGCCGCAAAAAATCCTAAAATAGAGCCGATACTAAACGAAATCATGGTTGTGACAAACGCTATCACTATGGTATTGCGGGCGCCGTAAACCAGACGCGTGAACATGTCTCGGCCTAAATGATCGGTTCCAAGATAATTTTCACTGCTCGAAGACATCCAGACGTCGCCGACGATTTCCGTTTCTCCGTAAGGAGCGATAATCGGAGCAAATATGGCTGCAAAGACATTAATCAGTACCATTGCCAGGCCGATGCGAGCGCTTAGCGGTGAGTGTCTTAGTAATTTTATAAACGCCATCTGAATTATTCTCCTTATCTCGATTTTGGATGCAGCAGCCTGGGGTTGCTGAGAATTGACAGTATATCGGCTAAAAGATTAAGCGAGACATAGACGGCGGCAAAAATAAGACCGCTGGCTTGAACAACCGGGATGTCACGTTTGGACACGGAGTCCACCAGCAGCTGCCCCAATCCCGGATAGACAAATACCACTTCAACGATCACCACGCCGACCACCAGATAGGCCAGATTAAGAGCCACCACATTAATAACCGGCGACAGCGCATTGGGAAATGCATGCACAACGATGACCCGCATGCGCTTTAAACCTTTTAAATGGGCCATCTCGATATACGAGCTGGCCAGAACATTGATGATGGCTGCACGCGTCTGGCGCATCATGTGAGCGGTTACGATAAACGTAAGCGTCAGGCTGGGAAGAATAATTGCATGGATCTTCGCCCAGAACGACATTTGGTCGTTTATGTTGGAAATACTGGGAAAGATAATTAACTTAACCGAGAGCAAGGCGATCAGAATGTAAGCGATAAAGAACTCCGGGAAGGAGATCGCGCTGAGCGTGCTCGTGGAAATGGCGTTGTCAAACCAGCTGCCGCGGTAAAGCGCTGCAAGAAGCCCGAGCAGAATTGCGAGCGGCACCGATATCACGGCTGCCGTGGATGCCAAAAACATCGTGTTGGCAAAACGCCAGCCGATCAGGTCGGCAACCGGACGCTTGTTGGCCAGAGAGTTCCCGAGGTCTCCCTTCATAAAATCGCCCAGCCAGGCGAAATAGCGAACATGGGGCGCAAGATCCAGCTTCAGCTCCTTGCGAAATGCCGTCACGGTTTCCGGCAGTGCATTCTGCCCCAGGATAGTCGTTGCCAGATCGCCGGGAAGCGCCTCAATGCCGACGAAAATAAGAAGAGAGATGACGATTATAGTCAGCAGTCCCAATCCAAGGCGTTTTGCTACCATCGTTATTATGTCTTTCATTTTTTCCCCGATTTTATGGTATTGGCAAGACAGGTTCTGGCCGGAACGGTGAAAATTACCCGTAACATGTCCAAAGATTATCCCAGTTTTATTCCAACCTAGAAATACATGGTTTCAGGTGTCAGTGTTCAGGTTTTGGGTTTCCGCTCTTACGTTCCTCTCTCCTGACACCTGATCTTCAAATTCCAGTAATAATGAATGACTGCCATTTACCAACAGCCGTGATTTACACCCGGAAACACTGGTCAACGTGGATACCCCTTGACGAAACAATTTACCGGTGCATGAAAAAGGGTAAACCAACAAATTGGTTTACCCTTTATTAGATATTATACCTTTTGGTGTAAACACGGAAAATAAGTTTTCCGGAAAAAATACCGGATATTGTCAACCAAGTTCAGCGAGATTTATCCGCACCACCGCCCGTGCAAGGGCCGCTTTGGCACGGTCGGCATCGATATCTTCCCTGGTGCGGGCTTCTTCAAGCCGTTTTTCAGCCCGTTGCTGGGCTGCTTTGGCCCGATTCAGGTCAATATCTTTTCTTTTTTCAGCCGATTCCGCTAATACCGTAACCCTGTCCGGCAGCGCTTCGGCAAATCCGCCGTTGACAAAGACATACTGTTCAGTTCCCTGTGCATCGGTATAACGAATAATGCCGCTTTTTAGAGTGGTTAGAAAAGGAGTATGCCCAGCGAGTACGCCGAATTCACCCAGTGACCCCGGCGCCATGACGATCTGCACATCTTCGCTTACAACCGCCTTGTCGGGTGTAACAATTTCTAATTTAATATTCCCAGCCATGCTTACACCTCCAAGTTAGGGGCTTCGCCCCGCGGCTTACCAAGAGAATGGCCACAAAAAGAACTGTGATTCTCTCCGAGGCGTAGGCGCTACCCTACGAGCCGGAGGCCAATAAATTGTAGAAATTCCGATACATCTAAATAAAGGGAGGCAGCATGAACGATACAAAAGACTTTCAAAACAATACAGATCTGGCTTTTTTCGGGAAAGTCAATGCCAGCATTTCACATGAACTGAAAAATATTCTGGCCATCATTTCTGAGACCGCCGGCCTTTTACATGATCTGACGGAAATGGCGGCCCGGGGAAAAAAAGTTGATCTGAACATGCTCATGACATGCAGCGAGGATATTGAAGAAGAAATTCAACGGGGATTTGGTACTATCAAGCAAATGAATACGTTTTCCCATAGCGTGGATGATCCCCTCAAAAGCGTCAATCTCATCGAAGTCCTCGATCTTGTAATCAATCTGGCCGGGTTTTTAAGTTTTGCCAGCAAGGTTCGATTTAATCCGCCGCAGGATGAGGCGCCGATGGTTTTCACATGCCCCTTCCGGTTTCAAAACCTGGTATATCAGACGCTTGTCTATGCATTTGAATCGGTTGGGCCGGACGGAGAGATTCAGGTTTCACTGCATCCACAAAAGGACGGCAGCGTCCGAATCACTTTTTCGGGCCTCGGAACAAAAAGCGCCCGAACATTTCCAGTCGACCAAACAAGGGAAATCGCGGCGTCAATCAACGCGGAGATTGGCATGACCGGCGATTCCCACGTGCTCGATATTCTGGTGCCCCAATTGGTCGAAAGCATGCGATAGAATATGTCTAAATTTCAGGGAACGATCCCGCAACGAGGTTGAAAGTTTATGAGTGCAAAACAGCCTCGAAGTAATAACCACAATAAACAGTACCCATACGGAGGATGCCATGAGCAGTCACAACAAAATAAAGCTTCTTTTGGTTGATGACGAGGTTAAATTTTTACAGTCGATCGCCCAGCGGCTCGAACTAAAAAACATTGATGTCATTGCGGTGTCAAACGGTGAGGATGCCATAGCGTCGGCTGAGAAAGACCTTTTCGATGTGGCGGTAGTCGACTTTCAAATGCCCGGAATG
>JAIVWA010000313.1:0-1948 GCA_049190255.1 Gammaproteobacteria bacterium
CGGATAAACCGGAAAATGCCTAAAGTGCAATTTAGGCATTTCTTCAAATACCATGCTTTTTCACAAAAAGATCTTGCCACATAATGTCGTAGATCCGCCTCTGGAGGGCACAAAAATAATTTCTAAGGTACTAATTGATTTCAAATTTGGCAATCAACCGTGACAGGTAGGTTCGCTGAATTTTCATTGTTTTGGCTGCCATACTTCGGTTGCCGTCGGTATGTCTGAGGTTTAACAGGATGAACTCTTTTTTAAATGCGTCGATGGCTTCTTTCAATGATAAACCAACCTCCAAACCGGTATATTGCGGACGACTGGCAAATGTCGGAAGATCTTCAGGTAAAATCTGCTTACCATTGCCCATGACAACCGCCCGCTCCAGGGCATTTTTCATCTCTCTGACATTTCCCGGCCAGTCATAGTCAACCATGCGATCCATCGCCGCTTTGGATATCACCAAATCAGATGCGCCGTTTTCCTTTTTAAATATATCTAAAAAGTGCTGGGCCAGATAAACAATATCTTCCCTGCGTTCTCTTAAAGGGGGCATATGAATCTGAATGACGTTGAGGCGATAGTACAAATCTTCACGGAACCTTCCTTCAGCGACATCTTCCTCAATATTGCGATTGGTCGCCGATATGACACGCACATCGACGGGAATCGATTTATTGCCTCCCACCCGGTAAAAAACGCCCTCCTGCAAAATACGAAGCAGCTTGGACTGCATGCCCGGGCTCATTTCTCCGATTTCATCCAGAAATATGGTGCCCCTGTCAGCCAGTTCAAATTTGCCGATTTTGCGGCTGGCCGCACCTGTGAAGGCCCCCTTTTCGTGACCGAATAACTCATCTTCGAGCAGGGTTTCCGTCAGGGCGGCGCAATTGAGAACGACCATGGGTTCATCTTTTCTGGCCCCGGCCCGATGAATTAAACGTGCCAGCAATTCCTTGCCGGTTCCGCTTTCTCCCAGAATAAGGGTGCTGGCCTTTGAATTAGCGACCTTGATGGCATCGGAGATAACCTTGCGCAAGGCCTTGCTCTCGCCCACAATTTCATATTTGTCCTGTAACTCTTGCTTTAGATCTCTAATTTCTTTTTTATCGTGTTCGATTTCGCGGGCGTTGCCGATGGCCTGGGCGGCCAGATCGGCAAACACGGACAGTATCTTGAGGTCCTCGGTCAAAATCGAGCTGCCATCAGCCTTGTCGATAATTTCAACCACACCGATGATGTCTCCGTTTAATTTCATCGGCACACAGGCGATGGATTGAGTCTTAAAGCCAATGGACTCGCTTATTTCCTTATACCAGCGTGGGTCCTGGGCTACATCGGCTATCAAAAGCGGCTCTCCCGTTTGCGCTACATGGCCGGCAATACCCTGTCCGAGATCGATTTCGAACTGTTTGACATCCGTTCCTTTTTCACCGGTGGCAACCTTAAAGTGGAGTTTTTTGGTCTTCTGATCCAGCAGCAACAAGGAGCTGGCCTTGGCATCCATCATCCGGGTTGCGGATTCGATGATGAGCTCAAGGAGTTGATCAAGATCTTGGACCGATGAGACCCAGGTGGAAATCTCTTTTAAATGATCGATAGATGCATCGGTAGATGCAGGGATGTTGTTCATTTTTTTTGACACCAAAGGAGTTTTAATTTTGAAGAAGTGACAGGGGCCGTGTTTCACTATTGTTGCCATGATACAACAATTGGCAGGTGAGTGTCAACTTTTTTATACTATGTTTCCCCACGGTCAAAGCGATATGATCATAAGTGAGAGTATCGTCAACGATCAGCCTAACCCGGACAAGCCGGAAAATGCCTAAAATGCACTAAAGTGCCTAAAATGCCTAAAATTGTGGTGTCGCTTCGCTCCGTCTTTTTTATAAGTCGTTGACGCTGGCCGTATGGGAGGCCAGAAATCAGAACAATGAAATGATAACTTGCCGTC
>JAIVWA010000313.1:1957-5959 GCA_049190255.1 Gammaproteobacteria bacterium
ATTTCATAAAATAGATAGAATACATTTACTTTAGGCATTTTAGGCAATTTAGGCACTTTAGGCATTTCTTTTCTCAGGCACTTTAGTGCAATTTAGGCAATTTAGGCATTCTGTTTTGTTTTTAGGCATTTCGTTGGGAATGGGAAACAATGAATTCGCCGGTCTTTTCAGCGGAGCGTCCGAACAGTTCGTCGATTTCCAGGAGTTCGAGGTAACTATCCTGCCAGATGATGCTGTTTTCCTGGACAATATTTTTTACATGCTCGTATTTTCCGCCCAACGCCTTAATCTTGGCCTTGAGGGGCACATTCTGCTTAAAGGAGACATGCAGCAGCAGGAGGAATTCAATTCTGTTCGGACTGTCGGCGGAGGTGGTTGAGACAGGAATGACGAGGATACTGCGCTCATCTTTACGGCCTTTTCCGATGTATACGTTGCCCTGTCTGACGATAATCCGTTTGGTGCCTTTCAAGCGCTTGTCCGATTCAACCCGGGAGGGCACATTGGCAATATCTCCCGCTTTCTTGATAACCTCAATGGTGGTGTCGTCTGTCGGCTCACCGAGTACGCTCAGACCATCAATTCGATACAGGACGGAACCTTCGATTTGTTCAATCACAGCCTGCAGATTTTTTAAGACGATTATGTTGATATTGGTCAGCTGGGAAATCGTAAAGTTTTCACCCGTTAAGGCCTCAAACAGGATGCCTTCGATCCGTTCTCTGATTCGGCTGGTTCCTACGGTAACAGTTTTGGCCTGATGCTTGATGGCATCCACCGGTCGCGCCAAGGCGCTGATGGCATCCGCCAGGCGACTGAAGAAAATGTTGAGCATGTTGACGGCGGTGCCCTTTTGGTTGAAATCGAGATCGAAATCCGTTACCGGCAACCGACCGGACAAATATTTGAGCAAAAGGGTGAGATCTGAAGCGATATCCAGGCCGATGGTGGTTGGGAACTGGTTTGACGCTCTTTTTTTCCTGAATTCGTTATAAAATTCGGCAATTTTTTCCCGGAAGGGCTTTTCGAGAATGATTTCGTATACATCCAATCCCTGGCGGTCATATTCTTCCAGACTTTGTTTAATTTGATTCCGGAATCGGTATAGAAACCGTGAGCCTTCATTAATGGCTAAAGCGGCATAGTATCCCCAGATGTGACCGACCAGGGTGTTTAAAATGGGCGCCAAATGCTCGCTGACATGCGGCACCTGGAATACGGTATCCGCGTAAGGGTCAAAACGATCATCGCCCTCGGCCACAATAACGATGGGCGTGGCTTTGTGGGCCTTGAATATGGCGGTATCCTTTATGATGTCACCAATCACCGTATTTCTTGTGCCGGCGGCGCAGACAATGATCAGCGGTTCCGATGACAAATCAATGTGTTTTTTGTCTTCCACGAAATCCGATGATATCGTTTTGTAGCAAAGCTCACTGAGTTTGATGCGTATTTCATCCGCTGACGCTTTGTTGGGACCGCTGCCCACCGCTGCCCAGTAAGTTTTGGTGACCGCCAGTTTCGAGGCCGACTCCCTGATGGCATCACTTCCGGCCAGTATTTTGCGCATATGAGAAGGAAGCGCCAGGAGTTGTTTAATTTCGTTGGTGACGAATTCCGCGTTGCGGCGCTTTTTAAGAGCTGCAATGTAAAGCCCCAGGATGGCACCGGCAACAATTTGAGAATAAAAAGCCTTGGTGGAGGCCACAGACATCTCAATATCCCGGCCGCTGCTGGTGTAGATTACCCCGTTAACTTTAAAAGTGATATCGGAATCCCTGCGGTTTACAATGGCCAGCGTATAGGCCCCCCGTTCTTTGACCATGTCAACCGTACGATTCGTATCGGTCGTTGTGCCCGATTGGCTGATCGCTATTACCAGCGCATCTTTCATGCTCTCGGCTGTGTCGTGCTCATTTAATTGAAATCCGCTGAGTTCCGAAGCTTTTAAAGCGCTGATCTGATAGGCGGGATTATCCATATAGTAATTCAGAATATTGGCGCAGGCCAGTGCCGCTACGCCTGCGGTGCCCTGACCGATGAAAAAAATACGTTTGATCCGACCCTCGATCAGCGCTTTTTTCAAAGCCGCAGGAATCACCGTGTCATCCAGGGCAATGACGTATTGACTGTTGTCTTCTTCATTGACTTTCCACCGATTCTGCAGGGTTTTATCCATGGAATCAGGTGATTCCGAAATTTCTTTTAAAAAATAATGGGGATAATCCTGACGGTCGATATCCCTGGAAGTAATTTTAGTCTGTTTGAGGTCGTTTTCGCTCAGCTCCAGGGGCGTGCCGTCATAATGCATGGCACGGATGCCTTCCAGCCCTCCCGCCGTTTGCTGGTCTAGAATAAGAATCTGTCCCTGGGTGGTGCCGTTGATGCTTTCCACCACCGTCTCGCCGTCCAGTTTTAGGTACCGGGAGGTTTCTTCTACAAACCCGTATACCTCGGAGGTGGGAATGTAATGATTTTCAGCAATTCCCACAAAAAGAGCCTGTCCGCTGCCCTTCTGGGCCAGAAAAATTTTTCCGGGGGCCAGATCCGTGTGCATCGAGATTGCATGGGAGCCTTCAAAGTCATTGACTGCCAGCCGAAAGGCCTCGTCCATGGCATGCCCCTGCTGGAAATATTTCTGAATGACCAGGGGAATGATTTTGGTGTCGGTGGTGATATCCCGGGGAATTTGATCTCCGTTATTTTCAAATTCGCGCTTAAGTTGCTGATAATTATCAATGTCACCATTCAGACAGGTATGGATGATACCACTGCCGGCGGCTGAATTTTGAGCGGTCTGGTTGTCGACCGGGTGGCAGTTGGCTTCGGTAATGGCGCCCACCGACGCCCAGCGGGTATGGGCGGATACCGTGTCAAATTCTGCCTGACAGGTGGCCAGGTCCTGCAGTATGGGGTCATTGGCAATCTGGTTGCGCAAAAAAGTGATATTATCTCCCAGGCTGCCGACCTCATTGGCCACTTTATAGGTCATGGCGACGGCCACTTGATCGTCTCCTGTATCCTTTTGTAGCCGGTGAATACTGACGTCGCGGTTTGTCAATGTGTTATGGTTGCAGCGTTCCTGCAGCGGGTGATCGATATTGGCCTGCGTTAACGAGTGTTCGAATTTGTCAAATTCAGCCGGGCTTAATACAAACATCAGCGAGATACCGGCGGAATCACGTCCTCTGACTTCGAGCCGATCGATACTGTTTAAAACAGTGTTTATCTTTTTATAAGTGTTGACCACCGAAGGCTGCCGTTGTTGATCGGACCCATTGAGTAAGGCATCTATTTTTTTTATGTTATCCAATATTTCACGGTGAATGCACCAGGCGATATCTTTGAGCTTTTCGATCCTGGCGGCCATCAATTCCACTTTTGGCGCCGGCAGGTGTCCCATGTGATCCGTCAGCATTTTTGACTCGGCCTCAAAGACATCGGTCAGCCGTTCGCCAACGGTTTGCAAATGCCGGCATTGTTTTGAGTCGCTAAAGATGGCAAAAAAGTGATCCTCGGATTTGAAGGTTTGAACCCCTTGCCACAGAGATTCGATGAGGTCTTTTCCGCCCAGGTAGCTGCCTTCAATGTCGGCAAAGTCATTATCCCGGCAGGTCTTACAGCCCTGGCGCTCGATGATCTTGACCAACTCATCCAGGCGGGCGGCACTTGGCGGGGATTTCGTCGGTCTGGTGTTTTTATAAGAGACAATGGCGGCGATACCGCAGCCCAGGATATTTTGTTGGATCGGGAAAAAAACAATGGACCCCGGGGGCACACCGGCCGGGCTGCGGCCAACATAGATTTGGGCTGTCAACAAATCGTGCAGGCCTTCCCAAACGAGCCGGGTTATCCGTCCGAGTGCAGTTACGACCCTTGCTAGTATCTCATTGAGTGATTGCTTCATATTATTCAATCCTATCCCGGATAACCCGGATAAACCGGAAAATGCCTAAAGTGCACTAAAGTGCCTAAAATGCCTAAAGTTAAGGTATACTATCG
>JAIVWA010000314.1:2500-5952 GCA_049190255.1 Gammaproteobacteria bacterium
CAAACCCGGGGAACTGAAACATCTAAGTACCCGGTGGAAGAGAAAACAAGAGTGATTTCCTGAGTAGTGGCGAGCGAAAGGGAAACAGCCTAAACTGTCTAACGTGTTAAAGGAAGTAACCGTTGCGTTAGAGGTGTTGTGGGGCATATTCGGGCCGAATTACTGATAGGCCGAAGAGTCAAAAATTATACTATTAGCTGAATGTTTTGGAAAGTTCAACCATAGAAGGTGATAGTCCTGTAAGCGAAAATAGTATAACTCTTTGGAATATGTTCCCAAGTACCACGAAGTAAGTGGAATTTTGTGGGAATCTGCCAGAACCATCTGGTAAGGCTAAATACTCTCCCGTAACCGATAGTGAATCAGTACCGTGAGGGAAAGGTGAAAAGAACTCCTAATAGGAGAGTGAAATAGTACCTGAAACCGTGTGCTTACAAACGGTTGGAGTCCCGATTTATCGGGATGACAGCGTGCCTTTTGGATAATGAGCCAACGAGTTACTCGTATGTTGCAAGGTTAATCTGCTAAGCAGAGTAGCCATAGCGAAAGCAAGTCCTAACCGGGCGATTGAAGTAACATGCGGTAGACGCGAAACCGGGTGAGCTACCCTTGTCCAGGATGAAGTGAGGGTAAAACCTCATGGAGGTCCGAACCAGTGTGGGTTGAAAACCGCTTGGATGAGGTGAGGGTAGGGGTGAAAGGCCAATCAAACCCGGAAATAGCTCGTATTCCTCGAAATAGCTTTAGGGCTAGCCTCGAGTAAAAGTGTAACGGAGGTAGAGCACTGATTGGGCTAGGGCTGTCACAACGGTACCAAACCCAGACAAACTCCGAATTCCGTATACATGTTTCTCGGGAGTCAGGCGGTGGGGGATAAGCTTCATCGCCAAAAGGGAAACAACCCAGACCACCAACTAAGGTCCCTAAATGGTAGTTAACAGAGAAAGGATGTTGAGTTGCTTAGACAACTAGGATGTTGGCTTAGAAGCAGCCATTCATTTAAAGAGTGCGTAATAGCTCACTAGTCAAGCGACTCGGCGTCGACAATACTCGGGACTTAAATTACCTACCGAAGTTGTGGATTTCTCCGGTTTACCGGAGAAGTGGTAGAGGAACATTCTATATGCACTGAAGGCGAATCGCGAGGTTTGCTGGAGCGTATAGAAAAGCAAATGTTGGCATAAGTAACGATAAAACAGATGAGAAATCTGTTCACCGAAAGTCTAAGGTTTCCTGAGCAATGCTAATCATCTCAGGGTTAGTCGGGTCCTAAGCCGAGGCCGAGAGGCGTAGGCGATGGGAAACAGGTTAATATTCCTGTACCCGGTATATTTTGTTTGACCGTAAGGAGGGACGCAGGAGTGAAGATCAGCCACCTGTTGGATTAGGTGGTCTAAGCATGTAGGCTGGAAGAGTAGGCAAATCCGCTTTTCCTTAAGGCCGAGATGCGAACGGGAGGGCTTAGCCCATAAACTGATCGTAATCATACTGCCAAGAAAAGCTTCGTACGGGAAAAATATATTGGTCCGTACCGCAAACCGACACAGGTAGACGAGATGAGTATTCTAAGGTGCTCGAGTGAGCCGTGGTTAAGGAACTCGGCAAATTAACTCCGTAACTTCGGGAGAAGGAGTGCCCCCGGTAGGTGAATCCCCTGCGGGAGGAGCTGAAAGGGGCCGCAGTGAAAAGGCCCAGGCGACTGTTTAACAAAAACACATGTCTCTGCGAAGTCAATTAAGACGATGTATAGGGACTGACACCTGCCCGGTGCTGGAAGGTTAAGAGGAGGGGTTATCCCGATTTATCGGGAGAAGCTCTGAATTGAAGCCCCAGTAAACGGCGGCCGTAACTATAACGGTCCTAAGGTAGCGAAATTCCTTGTCGGGTAAGTTCCGACCTGCACGAATGGTGCAACGATCTGGGTACTGTCTCAACCACGGGCTCGGTGAAATTGTGGTACCGGTGAAGACGCCGGTTACCCGCATATGGACGGAAAGACCCCGTGAACCTTTACTGCACCCTAATATTGGGTTCGGGTAAAGCATGTGTAGCATAGGTGGGAGACTTTGAAGCCGGGTCGCTAGATTCGGTGGAGTCAACGTTGAAATACCACCCTTGTTTTATTTGGATTCTAACCGCGGTCCTTGAATCAGGATCCGGAACAGTGTTAGGCGGGTAGTTTGACTGGGGCGGTCGCCTCCCAAATTGTAACGGAGGCTCTCAAAGGTTCCCTCAGCATGGTTGGTAATCATGCGTTGAGTGCAAAGGCAAAAGGGAGCTTGACTGCGAGACATACAGGTCGAGCAGGTGCGAAAGCAGGACTTAGTGATCCGACGGCTGCGAATGGAAGTGCCGTCGCTCAAAGGATAAAAGGTACTCCGGGGATAACAGGCTGATCTTGCCCAAGAGTTCATATCGACGGCAAGGTTTGGCACCTCGATGTCGGCTCATCGCATCCTGGGGCTGAAGAAGGTCCCAAGGGTTGGGCTGTTCGCCCATTAAAGCGGTACGTGAGCTGGGTTCAGAACGTCGTGAGACAGTTCGGTCCCTATCCTATGCGGGCGCAGGATACTTGAGAAGGGTCGTTCCTAGTACGAGAGGACCGGAATGAACGAACCTCTAGTGCACCAGTTGTCGCGCCAGCGGCACCGCTGGGTAGCTACGTTCGGTTGTGATAAGCGCTGAAAGCATCTAAGCACGAAGCACACTTCAAGATAAGGTATCCCTCCCGATGCAAATCGGGACTAAAGACTCCTCGGAGATGACGAGGTTGATAGGCTGCAGGTGTAAGTACAGTAATGTATTTAGCCGAGCAGTACTAATAAGTCGTGAGACTTAACCAATATATTTTTATATTCAGAGATTTGTAACTCTTTATTTTTGGGCTCTGCTCTTTCTTCTTTCATTTATTTTTATTGATTTTTGATCTATGATTTTGGCGACTATAGCCAGGGTGTTACACCTCTTCCCATTCCGAACAGAGAAGTTAAGCCCCTGAACGCCGATGGTACTGCCTGGGCAACTGGGTGGGAGAGTAGGTAGTCGCCGATTTTTATTTTAAAGCCCCATTCGTAATACGATGGGGTTTTTTATTACAAAAAATTTCTGAGATAATCAGGGAAGAAATGAATGCAATAGGCGGGCAGGAATTTCATCTCCCTGCAATCAATCCACGTGAAATTTGGGAAGAGACCAATAGAGTTGAAGCTTTTGGTGACACAATGTTTCATCTAAAAAACAGAGATTATGTTTTAGCTCCAACTCACGAAGAGATTATGACTTTTCATGCGAAGGGTGTGATAAAATCTTACAAAGATATGCCTCAGATTTGGTATCAAATTCAAACCAAATTTCGTGATGAGACACGCCCACGTTTTGGCGTAATGCGTTCGCGCGAATTTATTATGAAAGATGCTTATTCATTTCATGCTGACCAAGCTTCACTGGAAAGC
>JAIVWA010000315.1:0-5952 GCA_049190255.1 Gammaproteobacteria bacterium
TAGTGAGAATGATTTTTTTGGTCATGGCTTCCAGGCCTTTTCCGGCTTGGGGCAGCATTTCAATAACCGTTACCGAAATTCCATGCTCGGACAAATGCAGCGCTAATTCCAGGCCGGTCGGGCCCCCGCCGACAATCACAACTGATTTAAAATCGAACGGTCCTCCGTTCAAAACATCTTCATAGGTCAACACAATATCTTTATCAATGCCCTCGACCGCTGGAAGGGCGGGCAGAGAACCGGTGGCCAGTATGACCACATCGGGATTGAAGGCCTTGATGTCTTCGGCGGATACTTCAATATTCAGGTGGCATTTGACGCCGAAAATTTCGGCCTGTTTTTTTTGAAATTGAATCAGGGTGCGCAGTTCTGCTTTGTGGCCCGGGGTGCTGCCGGGGAGCAGCTGTCCGCCCAGCTCGCCTCGTTTTTCATACACATGCACCTCATGCCCGCGTTTGGCGGCAACCCAGGCCACGTTTAATCCACCCGGGCCCCCACCGACCACTATAATTTTTTTTGGTTGAAGAGCCGGTACAAAGGCCATTTCTTTTTCGCGGCCCAGCATGGGGTTTACCAGACATTCAATGCGTCCTTTTTTAAAAATTGATTCCATACAGGTATTGCAGGCAATGCAGGTTCGAATTTCATCCTGCCGTCCTTCTTGCGCTTTTTTCGGCATTTCCGGGTCTGCCAGCAGCCCGCGGCCGATGCAAACCAGGTCGGCTTTCTCTTGGGTTATGATCTGATTGGCGATATAGGGGTCGTTGATCCTTCCCACAGCCATAACCGGAATATCAAGTGCCTTTTTTACCTGTTCGGCAGAATCTACCAGGCATGCTTTTTCCATGAACATCGGCTGGCAAATCCATTCAGGTGTGACATCGTTTCCGGCAGAGACCTGGACAATATCGATGCCTGCCGTTGCCAGGATTTTCAGAATTTCGATGCTCTCTTTGGTTGTCAAACCGCTTGGGACGTATTCTTCGGCACTGATTTTAAAGGAGATGGGAAATTCGTGGCCCAGACGCCGGCGGACTTCTTCCACAATTTCCCGGGCAAACCGTGTTCTTCCGGCCGTATTCCACCCATACTCATCTTCGCGGATGTTGGAAAATTGCGATAGAAACTGATTGATCAGGTACCCGTGGGCGCCATGGATTTCAATCAGCTCAAATCCTGCCTGATAGGCCCTTTGGGCGGCCTGGCCGAATTTTTTAACCAGCTGCTGGATACCGTCGATGCTCAACGGCTCAACATCTCCCCTAATCGCAGGGCAGGGAAGGGGTGATGGCGCCAGCGGTTTGCGTTTGATGACTTTTATGGATGTTTGTCGGCCGCCATGATGAATCTGAACGGCAGGCAGGCTGCCTTCTTCTTTTATGGCGGTGGCGATCCGGGCAAGCCCATCAACAAATCGATCTTCATATATCCTGGCCTGGTGAGCAGATACGACACCCTCGGGTGATACCGAGCAGGCCTCTACAATGATCATGGCCGGTCCTCCGGCGGCGCGCCGTCGGTAATGCTCGATGGTAGCATCGGATATACTGCCGTCATTTCCAAGTAGAAAGGACGCCAGTGCCGGCATCACGATTCTGTTATTTAAAGAAATATTTTTAATTGTAAAAGGAGAAAACAGTGAATCCATTGCCTTTGTATCCAGCATAATAGAGTTTGGTTTTTTCCGCGTCCTATAGCTTATTCAGGAATTAAAATCAACGTTCCTGTCTGAAAACGTTCGATTTCTTTGCGATTCATCATCTGCTTGCGGAACTTGCCGGTGTTAAATAACACCGCCTGATCATGGTAATGAGCGCTTAAAAAATTACCGGATTGTCCGGTGGGGTTAACACTCACTGAGTTATCAATATCCGCAAAATCGATGATAATGCGCATGGCCGGACCAAACGAGACCGGGTAACGTCCTTCTGAATTCAACTGAAACCCCAGATTGACGATGGTTTCATTGCCGCCCATGGCGGAAAACGGCCCGACATTAAAAAACTTATCCAAAGGTTTTTGCTTGCCAAGCGGATGGCCGTGCTCCAGTGTGTGAACCTTGCCCCAGTGCCAGGCGGAGATATCCGGGCCCAGTTGTTTTTCCAAATCCATGATGGAGCGATCAAAGGAATCAGCAAAAATCATTTTGCGGGTTTCCCTAAGGTCTTTTGTATGGATATTGTCCCACCACAAAGACGTATCATTTTTGATAATGACGGCTGTCGTGCGTTTCATCAGATGGCTCGAAACAATGGCCTTAAAATCATCAGCGCCCAACTCATCTGCAAAGGTGTTTTCCATAATATACGACAGCAGTTTGTAATAGATCGTGGGTGCAACATCAGTGATTTGATGATTTCCATTCCATTGCTGGAGGATTTGATAGGCTTTTGCATGATTGGGTGTTTTTGTGAGGACCTTCTTATCTTTAATGGTTTTTAAAACTTCTCTTGTAACTTCAGGAGTCACCGGCGAGGTGCAATCCGTGTTCATCTGTTTCATTGCTTCAACCGACCAGATCGTATCCGATTCAAGATATTCTACAATGCGTCGGGCACGGTCCTCAGGTACATAATAACCCGGATATAAAGTGCCGGAGATCGTGTCGGGTTGATTATTGGCGGAATACACAAAACCTGAGGGCGGGTTTTCGGATTGAGGATTTTGCGAAAAATCATAAAAGCCCAACGGTTCATCCTTGCCGCCGGCTCCGTCAAGAAACAGTTTTGAGTTGACATGATCCGGCCGTTTGACAAGTTTTGCTGCCGCCCACCATGCAATATTACCGTCACGATCGCCGTACATGACATTTAATCCGACCCCATCAATCATCGATGCGGCCTTGCGGGCGGCGTCGATGTTTTGAGCATGCGCCAGCTCGTAGAATGCCTGGATCGTTGTGGTTGGAAATTTATTAAACGACCACCAAACGGCAACCGGATCGCTTTCCGTTTGAGCAACGACGTCATCGGCGGCGTTTAGAATGGGTCCGTGGCGCGAGGTCCGCACCTCAAAAATGACATCGTCGCTGCCTTTGACCCGGATGGTTTCCTGCCGGATTTTTAGATTTTCCCAGTGATCATCGACCCAGACCTGATTCGGGTTGTCGGGATTGACGCGTTCTTTGAAAAAATCCACATCGTCATTTTCGAACATGGTCAGACCCCAGGCCGCATAACGGTTGTGTCCGATGAGTGCAAAAGGAATACCGGCGACATGATTGCCGTAGAAGCTGAAACCGGGGCATTCCAGATGCGCTTCATACCAAACCGATGGCTGGGCATACCTCATATGGGTGTCGTTGGCAAAGATGACGGCGCCGGATTTCGTTTTTTTCCCGGAAACCACCCAGCCGTTGCTGCCGATCCACATGGACACCGGCAGATTGGTGAGTATCTGATGGATGGTGGTTGCCAGAGTTTCAGCCGCTTGCGCATAATTGGAACGATAAACCGGGATTTTTTGTGCACCCGGGGGCCAATCCAAAACCCAGTCTTTTAGGTAGTCCCAGCCCAGTTTATGGTATGCCTTTGTTACCAGCGGATCCATTCGAAAACCCTCGGCAAACCCGAATGCCATCAGGGCGCTGGTAAGGTAAATATCCTTTGGCGTGAATTTTTCCCTGGGTATGCCAAGTATCCGGAATTCTATCGGTGTTTCTCCTTTTTCGACAAATTGATTGACGCCCGCAAGGTAGGCCCGAGCTGCTTTTTGGAAAGCTGAGGAGGGATCTTTAAAATATGTCGCGGCATTTATTTCCGCCCGTTCCAGGATGCCGATGGTTCGAAAAAATTTATCGGTTTTGATCAGTTCTTCTCCCAGAATTTCAGCCAGGCGTCCGTCCGCCACCCGTCGCATCATTTCCATCTGGAAGAGGCGTTCCTTGGCATGCACGTAACCCAGCGCAAAATAGACATCTTCTTCGTTTTGACCATAAATATGCGGTATGCCGTATGGGTCAAAAATGACTTCGATTTCCTCTCGCAGGCCTGAGAGGGTTAACCGGCCTGAATAAGTCGGCTGCAAACTTTGAAGATATATGATGCCGCTTATCATTGCAGAAGAGATAATGATAAGTGAAATCAACAAGATTTTGTAAATAACTTTAATTTTGTAGTTCGTGGAATATTCATTTGAAGTTTTTGGGTTCATTTTTCCTCTTTTTCGTGTTTTCGTGATGTTTTTTTAGGTTCCGGGTAACAGTTGACCGCAGAGCTCGCAGAGAACGCTGAGAAAGTCATAATACAATTAAATAACGGACAACTAACATTGAGTGTTATTGGGTTTTGTTCTACCTTCTAGCACAGCACGCACCTTTCTGTCATTAAAATTTTTTTGTGTGCATTATCATTTTGCGTGGTCGACCGTTCAGGCTTGACGCTTATGTGGCTTTTCTCTATAATTCGTTTGCTCAATTGAAAATATAGTGTTTTTAATGGGTTATAGATATGCGCACATTGTTGCACTGTGCTACGTTTTGAATTCAATAATATGATCCCGGGTTTTTTAAAAATTATAGGAAGGAAAAAGCACCATGGACGAAGTAGTAACCAACATCGTGACGTTTTTTGCCGCGCATGCCGCAGAACTGATCGCGGGGTTTGCTATCCTGCTGGTGTCGGCGGCGCTTATCCTGCTGATTGTTCTCATCCGACGCAAACCGGAAGATGTCATTACAAAATTGCAGGACAGTTTTACGGTATTGGAAAATAAGCAGGAACGGGTGGAGAAGGTGATTAAAGATGAGATGACCGCCAATCGCAAAGAAACTGCTCACAGTGCGCAACAGGCCCGTCAGGAGCTCGGTTCGGCCTTGAAGTCTTCAAGTGAGTCGCTGCAACAGCGCATGGTAGAAAATATCCGTATGCAAAAAGATCAGCTTGACTCCTTTTCGCAACAGCTGATGGCCATGGCCAAGCTCAATGAAGAAAAGCTGGAGGCCATGCGCCAAACAATGGAATCGCAATTGAAGGCCATTCAGGAAGATAATACCAAAAAGCTGGAACAGATGCGGGCCACCGTCGATGAAAAATTGCAGACCACCCTGGAAAAGCGCCTGGGTGAGTCTTTCAAGCAGGTCAGCGATCGTTTGGAGCAGGTTTACAAAGGGCTGGGAGAAATGCGTACCCTGGCCACCGGGGTGGGCGACCTGAAAAAAGTGCTCACCAATGTCAAAACCCGCGGAACCTGGGGTGAGATTCGCTTAAGCCATATTCTGGAACAGATTTTAACGCCGGATCAATATGGCGTCAATGTGGCCACCAAAAAGAACAGCAATGACCGGGTGGAATTTGCCATTAAATTACCCGGCCAGGATGCTGACAAGGAAAAGATCGTCTGGATGCCCATTGATTCCAAATTTCCCCAGGAAGATTATCAGAGACTGATGGATGCCCAGGAAGACGCCGATAAAGAGCTGGCGGAAAAATCGATCAAAAACCTGGAGATGCGCATCAAGGCCGAAGCCAAACATATCAAGGAAAAGTATCTTGATCCGCCCCATACCACCGATTTCGGCATTATGTTTTTGCCGGTGGAAGGACTATATGCCGAGGTGCTGCGGCGACCGGGCTTGTGCGATACCCTGCAGCGCGACTACCGGATTGTGGTCGCCGGTCCCACGACCCTGGCAGCCTTGCTCAACAGTCTGCAGATGGGATTTCGGACCCTGGCCATCGAAAAACATTCCAGCGAAGTCTGGGAATTGCTGGGGGTGGTGAAAACCGAATTCGGCAAATTCGGTGATGTCCTGGCCAAAACCAAAAAGAAGCTACAGGAGGCCAGCAACACCATCGATCAGGCCGAGGTCCGCACCCGGGCGATTGAGCGCAATCTCAGAAAGGTGCAGGAAGTGCCGGCGACGGAGCCGGTGGAGTTGATTGAGGAAGATCAAGAGGGACCGAAAGGACGAACATCGAACATCGAACGTCCAACATCGAATGCTGAATGAGA